>DASSPH010000061.1 GCA_035699745.1 Vicinamibacterales bacterium | reverse complement strand
ACCCCGACGGCGCGGCGGTCGAGCGGCGTGCGCCCCCCGGGCGTGAACTGAAAGATGAACTCCTGGCAGTCGTTGACGAAGCGGTCGCTGTTGATCGGCTTGTAATGACCGACGTTGAGATCGCGCGTCAGCCCGGCACCGGCGCCGGCGGCGTCCTGGTCGATCGCAATCGACTTGATCCAGTGGATGGTGTTCTGGAGCGCCAGGTGCGGACGCGCCGCCTGGGCGACGTCCATCGACGTCCACGGATCGGTCGGCTTGGCGCCGACGTTGAGGAACAGCGAGCCGTCGGCGTCGAGCGTCCGCGCCGCCGCCGCGATCCATTCGCCGGTCCACCCCAGGTACCGCTCGCGCGGGACCGTGTCGTCGTAGCTGCGATAGCGGACGCCGAGGTTGTAGGGCGGCGAGGTGACGATTACAGAAATGGTGCCGGGCGTGAGAGAACGGAGCACATCGAGGCAGTCGCCAAGGTAGAACCTCAACGTGCCGCGGCGGGTCTGTATCAGGGTATGGGGCGTGGGCAACGGGGGAAGTCGCGGCGACTTCCGGGGACTGGGCATCCAGGGAATGGTAGCAGTTCGGCGGACGCGCGAGCGCCGCGCCTAGCTGGCGCGCGCGACGGGAACCGGGTCGACGCTGCCGAACCGCGCCGGGGCGAGCGTGTGATTGCGCCGGTGGCCGTGATGCTGGCAGCCGGTGCCCTTCTCCTCGACGTAGGTCACTTCGCGGTGGGTCGCGATCTCACGGTAACGCCCCGTGACGCAGCCGCATCCCAGCGTGGTGAACCCGAGCAACCGAACCAGACTCATCATGACGCCCCCTCCGCACTGGCCGGGACAGCAATCTCTGTACCGCAGAGTCACGATCGCGGAGGCCTCGTTTTGCTCAGGATTTCGCCGCGCGCGTATGGATGCGCGTCGCCGCGACGATCAATTGTTGAACGAGTGACAACAAATGGTTGGATCAGGATCCCTTTATGGCGACGAACCGTTCGAGATCTTTCTGGCGCTGCTGCGACGCGCGGCTGCGCGCGGTCCCGATGTGGAAGGCGAGCATCAAGTGCAGCAGCCCGCCGGTCGCCAGCTCCGGGGTCGTCCCGCCGAGTGCGACCGGGAGATAGTTGATGGCGGTGGCGACGAGAAAGAGGGCGCTGAAGAGCGCGTCAGGACCGCGCCCGGGGAAGCGGCGTCCAAACTCCATCGCCACGTGTTCCCAGCCGCCGTCGGGTTCGTGAAACACCTGCAGGTAACGGCCGATTCGTTCGACGTTGATGTGCAGCGCGTAGATGGCCTCGAAGCCGGCGGCCAGCACGACGAGCGGCAGGATGGCGGCGATCGGGAGCTGGATGGCGGCGGTGGTGGCGATGGCGACGCCGGCCCAGATGGCGAAGACCACCGGCAGCAGCAGCATGCGCGCGGTGCCGCGCTCGCGGATGGTGGCGCGCAGCGCCGCGTATTCCTGTTCGTGATGCGTCATGCCGGCTCGTGGTCTCGCAGTCTCGCGCCGAAAATAGCATATCTGCCCTGGCGCCCCGGCGAGCGGGCGGGGAAGGGGGCGGCGAGCGGACTCCCTCGGCGCCGCCCGGCGGCGTATGGAACGGGTCTTGTATTACGGCAGAGCCCGCCGCCCCCTCCGGGGGAGAGGGGTTCGCGGCGTTCCGTACGGTTGAGGTCTATAAGTGGTTGCATCTGCGGGTGCTTATGCTACACTGCCGATGTTCCACCAAGTTTGACACCCACGCGGCCGCTCCCAGCCGGCTGCGAAGGACGGTTCCCGGAGGACGCGTGCGCCTGATCCGCCCGACTTTTGTCTCCCGTCTGTTGCCGGCGCTGCTGGGCGCCGTCATCGCGCTGCCCGTCTCGGCCATTCCGGCCGACGCCGGCCAGGCCAGAAAGACCACCACTCGTACCGCCTCCGCGACCGCGAAGAAGAAGGTCGCCTACTCGGCGCGTTCGTCGCGGGCCCGGCGCACGTCGCTGGCGCGCGCCCGCGCGCTCGCCCGCGCGCGCGAGGCCGCCCGGCTCCGCAGCCTCCGTCAGCTGCAGGAGGCGATGACGCCGCAGTACAAGACCGACGCGGCCGGCCAGGTCGTGCCGGACGTCCGCGCCGCGGCCGCGATCATCTTCAATCCGGTCACCGGCCAGATCCTCTACGAGGAGAATTCGCAGGACAAGCGGTCGATCGCCAGCATCACCAAGGTGATGACCGCGCTGGTCTTCCTCGAGGACAACCCCGATCTGACGGCGCCGATCACCATCGAGCGCAGCGACGTCTACGCCGCCTCGACCACGTATCTCAAGGCCAGGGATCAGATCACCGCGGGCGAGCTGCTGCACCTGCTGCTCATCGCGTCCGACAACGCTGCCGCCCGCGCGCTGGCGCGCAACTCGCACGGCGGCATGGCCCCGTTCATCGAGCGGATGAACGAAAAGGCGATCGAGCTGGGCCTGCAGAACACGACCTTCGCCGACCCGTCCGGCCTGAACGCCAACAACCTCTCGTCAGCGTTCGATCTCTCGCACCTCATCACCTTCGCATCGAGCGACGAGCGCATCGCCTCGATCATGCGCACGCCGACCTACACCGTCACCACCAACCGCCGTCAGATCCCGATCCACAGCACCAATCAGCTGGTCATGAAAGGCGACGTCGAAGTGATGGGCGGCAAGACCGGCTTCATCAGCAAGTCCGGCTACTGCCTGGCGACGCTGCTGCGCCTGCCGACCGGCAACCCGATCGCCGTGGTCGTGCTGGGCGCCAACTCCAACAACGGCCGCTTCTGGGAAACGCGTCACCTGTTCTCGTGGTTGAACACGAAGGCAGGCGAGCTGTTCAAGGATCAGCCGAAGTAGCGTCCGGCTTCCAGCTTTCCGCTTTCAGCTTTCGGCTTTCAGCTCCCGGTTCCCGGCTCCCGGCTACCGGTACCCTTTCTGCACGGCGGCCGCATCCAGCGGCAGTGTGGCGATCGCATCCACCGCCGGCATCACCTGCCGGCTCGTGTGGCGGCCGTCGAACGACTTGATGTAGCGGCTGCACACGTCGCAGCCGTTCAGGCGATAGCGTCCGTCGCGGGTGGCGAACGACGTGATCCGCGTGCGGTCCGCGTTCAGGCAGAACGGGCAGGCGAGCGGGTGGAAGCGCCAGCGCGAGGTGCACCGCGAGCAGATCAGCAGGCGGTCCGCCGCGGGCGTGAAGTACGAGAAGTCCGGCTCGCCGCCGCACAGCGGACAGTTGCCGTGCGGCCAGCCCTGGAACAGGGAGCGCGCCATCACCGCGTCGGCGCAGCGCGACAGGAACGGGCGCATCGCCTGCAGCAGCAGCGGTTCGAGTCCGGCGATCTCGGGGCCGACGTCGCGGCCGCCGGCGGGAACAGCGCGGGCCGCTTCGAACCATTCGCGAATCGCCGGCGGCAGCCGCGCCGCGTCGCGGGTCAGCGCCTCGACCCGCCGGTAGTCCTCGCTCTCGATCGCGTCATGATTCCGCATCGCGTCCGCGGTCGATCGCACCAGGAACCGCAGATCGCTCCAGTCGATCGGGATCTGCTCGAAGGTGAGGATCGGCTTGCCGGCGCCGAGGACCTTTTCGAGGTGCGCCGCATCGAGGTTCATCGGCGGCAGCGGGACGCGTGACTGCACGCGGCGCTGCAGCTGCAGCAGTTCGATCTGCAGGTCGATGGCCTGCGCGAGGTCGGGTTGCTCCTCGCGCAGCTGCCGCAGTTCCACGATTTCGCGGGTCTCCGATCGCTGCGGCCTCTCCGGCTTGTTCACCATCGGCATTCTAAGACAACGTGCGGCGCCGGACGTCAATCCAACAATCCGGAGCGGGATAACCGGCGCGATGGATTCGGGGACGAGACGTGGGGCCAAATCATTGAAAAACCACGGCAAAAGCCGCGGATTCCGGTATACTCCGCGCGGGAGAGCCGTATGCATTCCACGGCCCGTTCCCCGGCGGGCGCACGCCTGTCGATCAAACCCCTGCATGGACGGAAGGAGAGAACCGTGACACTGAGGTTAACTCGCTGGCGCGGGTGGCAAGGCCGGGCCGTGATGCTCGCCCTCGCCCTCGCGCTGATCCCGCTGCCCGTCGGCGCAAGCGAAGCGGCGCCGCGGACGCCGGCGGCGCCCGCGGCGAAGACCAGCCACGTGTCGTTGAAGGACAGCGCCGCCCGCGCCGCGGCGAGCACCCGGCTCGCCCCCGCACGCCGCGCCGCTCAGGACGCGGCCGGCAAGGATTCCCCCTCGTTCTTCAGGACCAAAGGGGGAGCGGTGGCCCTGGCGGTGATGGTGATCGGCGTCGGCTACGCGCTGTATTCCGCCAAGAACGATCGCATCACGTCACCCGCGAAGCAGTGAGAGGCCTATGAGGACACACATTACACGGCTCATGGCGCTGCTGCTGGCCGCGGTCCTGATGTCGACCGCCGCCGCGGCGCAGACCTCGGTCAGCACCGTCGAGGGCACCGTCACCGACGAGCAGGGCGCGGTGCTGCCCGGCGTGACCGCGACCCTCACCGGCCCGCGCGGCGACCAAACGGTCCAGACCGACGAGCGAGGGATGTACCGCTTCATCGGCGTGCAGCCCGGCACCTACATCCTGAAGATCGAACTGGGGACCACGTTCGCGGCGCAGACGCGCGAAGTCAGCGTCGGCCTCGGCAAGACGGCGGTGGTCGATTTCACGATGAAGATGGCGGCGCTCGCCGAGACGGTCAACGTCGTCGGCGGTTCGCCGGTCGTCGACGTGAAGAGCGCGGCCACCGACACGTCGGTGTCGCAGAACATGCTGCAGATGACGCCGCTCTATTCGTCGACCGCGACCGGCCTGCTGAATGCGGCGCCCGGCGTCAACAGCTCGTCGGCGTACGGCGGCCAGGGCAGCTACGGCAACGCGCTGCTGCTCGACGGCGTCGACACGCGCGATCCGGAAGGCGGCTCCGCCTGGACGTTCTTCAACCAGAACCTGATCGAAGAGATCCAGATCGGCGGCCTCGGCGCGCCGGCGGAGTACGGCGGGTTCACCGGCGCGATCATCAACACGGTGACCAAGTCGGGCGGCAACATGTTCTCCGGTCTGTTCTCGATGCGCTACACCGACAAGGATCTGGCGTCGAAGAACATCAGCGCGAAGCAGCTCGAACAGAACGCCAACCTGGGCAACGCGGCGGTGCTGAAGAAGCTGAAGGACTACACGGTGCAGATGGGCGGTCCGATCGCGCGGAACAAGGCGTTCTTCTTCGCGAGCGTGCAGCGCTACTCGGCGCTGAGCGATCCCGTCGGTCCGGTGGCCAACTCGCAGGACATCAGCCCGCGCATCAACCTGAAGTTCACGCTGCAGCCGACGTCGCGCGACACGCTGATCTTCGGCACGCAGTACGACCAGTACAACCTCACCGGCCGCGTCGGCTACTGGCCGTCGTCGCAGGCGACCGACCGGCAGACGGTCGAAGAGGACGCGCCCGAGTGGGTGTGGAACGCGCAGTGGCGCCGCTCGTTCGGCACCAGCGCGCTGTTCGAGGCGAAGTTCACCGGCTACAGCGGGTATTACTACCTGGATCCGGTGGATCCGTCGCCGTTCACCTATGACGGCGGCACCAACACCTACAGCGGCGGCGGCGGCGGCCAGTACTATGCGGACCGCGACCGCAACCAGCTGCAGGCCTCGCTGACGAAGTACGCGCAGAAGTTCGGCAGCCATTCGTTCAAGTTCGGCGCCGAGATCGAGCGCAGCGGCGTGCGCAGCCGGTATCAGCCGTACGGCCCGGCGGGCTTCTACAACTACGCCTACTACGGCGTCCCCTACTATCGCGTCAGCTACGGCTACGACGTGCAGGGGGACAACCGCCGGACCTCGGCGTACGTCCAGGATCAGTGGAGCGCCGGACGGGCGACGCTGAACCTGGGGCTGCGGATGGACCACATCCGCGGCTTCAGCCCGGTCCTCGATCGCACGGTCTACACGCCGAAGACGGCGTGGGGCCCGCGCGTCGGCGCGGCGGTCAATCTGACGGAGAGCTCGACGTCGGTGCTGAAGGCGTTCTGGGGCCGCTACTACGAGGGGGCGGCAAGCGCGTTCTACACCGCGGCGACGCCCGGGATCCAGGACTACACCCACACGCCGGTCGACGACAACTTCAACCCGATCGGTCCGCCGGAAGTCATCATCCCGGCGCAGGTGTACGGGATCAGCGACGACATCAAGCATCCGCGGACGGACGAGTTCAACGTCTCGTTCGAGCAGCAGCTGATGCGGGGGATGCGCTTCACCGCCACGGGCATCTGGCGCTGGGGCGGCAACTTCATCAACAACGTCATCGCCGGCGCCCGATGGTCGCCGCGGACGCTGAACAACTCGCTGACCAACCAGCCGTTCACGGCCTACGCGTGGACCAACCAGAGCGCGTCGAACAGCACGTTCCGGGTGCAGAACACCGAGGGCTTCCAGTATCTCGGCGCCGACGGATCGGTGGTCGCGACCGCGGATCCCCAGCGCAAGTATCGCGGGCTGATGCTGGTGCTGTCGAATTCGCTCCGCGGCCGGGTGGGCTACCAGTTCTCCTACGTGCTCTCGAAGGCGGAAGGGAACGTGGACAACTCCGGCTTCGGCGCCTACCTGGGCGGATCGCCCTGGACGTCGCCGAACAACTTGATCAACGCCTACGGCGAGCTGACCAACTCGCGGCGGCACGAGATCAAGGCCTACTTCACCTACAACGTTCCGAAGGTGGACATCATGGTGGGCGGCAACTACACCGGCCTCAGCGGCCGGCCGTACACGGCGTCCTTCGTCTACACCAACTCGCAGCTGCCGACCGGCGGCTCGGCGCGGCGGACGATCTTCCTCCAGCCGCGCGGATCGAGCGGACGCAACGACTTCGTCCATCAAGTCGACCTGCGGACGGAGAAGGTGTTCAACCTGCAGGGGCACCGCTTCGGCGTCTACGCCGATATGGTGAACCTGTTCAACGACAACGCCGTCACCGTGCGTCAGGCCACGTACCCGACGTCGGGCGGCATCGCGTACCAGTCTCCGACCGGGATCCAGGGGGCACGACAGATCACGTTCGGAGGACGCTGGAGCTTCTAATCGCTAATCCCTGATCGCTGATCCGGAATCGCGAATCCCGAATCCCGAATCCCGAATCCCGGATCACGAATCCCGCATCGTTCGTCGAAGGCCCGGCACTTTCAGTGCCGGGCCTTTTCTTTCAGCCTGGTCAGCGATTCAGATTCAGGACTCAGATTCAGGACTCCGATTCAGGACTCCGATTCAGGACTCCGATTCAGGACTCCGATTCAGGACTCCGATTCAGGACTCCGATTCAGGACTCAGATTCAGGACTCGGATTCAGGATTCCGATTCAGGATTCCGATTCGGGATTCCGATTCAGGACTCAGATTCAGGACTCAGATTCAGGACTCAGATTCAGGACTCAGATTCAGGACTCAGATTCAGGATTCAGATTCGGGATTCCGATTCAGGACTCGGATTCAGGATTCAGATTCGGGATTCCGATTCAGGACTCGGATTCAGGATTCCGATTCAGGACTCGGATTCAGGATTCCGATTCAGGATTCCGATTCAGGATTAAGGATCCGCGATTCGGGATTCGTGATTCAGGATCAGCGATCAGGGATTAGCGATTCGGCCGCTGTTCGAGCGCGCGGCCGCGTGCGGCTTCGCGCGCGCTTTCGGCCGGGCGTCCTTGCCGGCTGTAGATGTCGGCGAGGACGTAGTGCGCGAGCGGGGCGATTTCCGGTGAGGGGTGCAGCCCGGCTCCTTTGCGCGCCAGCTGGATCGCTTCGTCGAAGTTGCGGCCGGCGTCGAGGTAGGCTTTGGCCAGGAAGATGTGTCCTTCCGCGAACTGCGGGTTGCTGACGATCGACTGCTTCAGCGCGGCGATCTGCCCCTCACGATCGCCGACCTTCTCGTAGAGGCGGGACATGTTGAACGCCGCCTTGTAGGCTTCGGGATGCGCCTTCAGCTCCTCGAGGTACTCGCGTTCCGCGGTGCGCAGGTCGCCGCGCTGCTCGGCGATCAGCGCGAGATTGAAGTGGCCGAGCCGGACGTTGGGCTTGGTGGCGATCGCTTCGCGGATCAGCCGCTCGGCGCCGGCGGCGTCGCCGCGCTGCAGCGCCATCACGCCGAGGGCGTTCTTCGCCGCGGCGACCTGCGGATCCAGCTCCAGCGCCTTGCGGAACAGTCCCTCGGCCTTCGCCGTGTCGCCGCGGTCCATCCAGATTTCTCCCATCTGGTAATGGACGAACGCGTCGTTGGGATCGAGCGTCAGGTAGTGCTCGAATCCCGCCAGCGCCGCGGCATCGTCGCCCATGCGACGGTAGGCCTGCGCCAGGTTGTGAACGGCGAGGTCGTAATCCGGCTTGAGCGCCAGCGTCTTCTTGAAATACTGCACCGCCTTCTCCGGCTGGCCGTGGGTCATGTGCTGGGTGCCGAGCATGAACCAGGCGTCGATCACCTCCGGATCCGTGCGCAGGATGTCTTCGAGCAGCGCGACCACTTCGGGGAACTGCGACTGTCCCTCTTCGTCGGGCTCTTTCGTCATCTCGGTGGCGCGGCCGAGCTTGTTGAACACGCCGATCTTGTCTTTCGGATCGGCGCGGTTGGTGCGCGAATCGGACGCCGTCGCGACGAACGAGCCGACGTAGCCGAGCGCGGCGAGCCGCTGCCGCGCCTCGGGGTCGACGTCCGCCGCCGGCAGGGCCGCCTCGGTTCTGGCGAACTTCGCCTCCATGGCGCGCAGCTGCGTGATCATCGTGTCGCCGAGCTGCCGCCGCGCCTCGAACAGGTTGGCTGCTTCCTGCGGATCGCGCTCGAGGTCGTACAGCTCCGGCCGCGGCGCGTCGATCACCTTGTAGCGCCCGGACCGCAGCGCGCGCAGATCGCTCCAGCCGTAATGGTGGAGCGGATACAGCGCCTCCGAGTAGGCGTCCAGCCCCAGTTCGCGCCGGCTGCCGGCGAGCAGCGGGGCCAGCGAGACGCCTGAGATGCCCGCCGGCGCGGCGACGCCGAGCAGGTCGAGCGCGGTCGGCATCACGTCCACCGAGCGGACCGGATCGGCGACGCGGCGCCCGTGCATCGTGCTGAACGGCGCGCGGACGACGAACGGCACGTTGACGACGCTGTTGTAGATGAAGAAGCCGTGGGCCGCTTCGCCGTGATCGCCGAGGCTCTCGCCGTGATCGCCCATCACCAGGATCACGGTGCGGTCGTAGACGCCGAGCGCCTCGAGCTTCGCCAGGACGCGCGCGACCTGTGAATCGGCGAACGCGATCTCGCCGTTGTACGGATGCCCCTTGTAGCGGGTCGCGAAGGGCTCGGGCGGACGGTAGGGGGAGTGCGCGTCGTAGAGGTGCAGCCAGGCGAAGAACGGCTGCTGCGCGTTGGCGTCCAGCCAGGGCAGCGCCTGATCGACCACCTCGTTCGCGGTGCGCTGGATCGCGCCGAGCGACACGCCGCGCGACTCGCTGAGATCGAACTTGTCGTAATAGGTGTCGAAGCCCTGGCCGATGCCCCATTTCGAATCGAGCACGTACGCGCCGACGAACCCGGCAGTGCGGTAGCCCCGCCCTTTCAGCACCTCGGCCAGCGTGACCTGCTCGTTGCCGAGGAAGAAGCCGCCGTTGTCGCGCACGCCGTGCTCCGGCGGAAACTTGCCGGTGAACAGGCTCGAGTGAACCGGGAGCGTCAGCGGCGCGACGGAGACCGCGTGCTCGAACAGCACCCCCTCCCGCGCCAGCCGATCGAACGCCGGGGTCTCGACGCCGGTGTTGCCGTACGCCCCCATGCGATCGGCGCGCGTCGTGTCGAGGGTGATGACGACGAGGTTGAGCGGCCCGCCTCGCGCCGTGCCGGGCAGCGTGCCCAGATCCACGCCCGAGCTCGTGCGGACGGATCGCGGCAGGAGCCGCCACGCCGCGAACGCGGCTGCGGCCGCGAGCAGCACGACGGCCGCCGCCATCGCGATCCGCCGGGATTTGTTCATGACGTTCAATCGTCTCATGGCATCATAAAGGGATCGAAATGGCCAAGAAGCCCAGGGATACAAAGAAGCCGCAGGACATCAAGGAGCCGAAGGCCGCCGCCGAGCCGAAGGTCGTCAAGGAACCGAAAGCCGCAAAGGAACCGAAAGCCGCAAAGGAACCGAAAGCCGCAAAGGAACCGAAAGCCGCAAAGGAACCCAAAGCCGCCAAGCAGCCGACGGCCGCGAAGCCCGCCGGCGCCGCGCCGAAGCGTCCGGCCGCCCGGACCCGCGCAGCGACCGCCGCGGCGAGCGCCAACGCGAGCCCTGCCGAGCGCGCGGACGATGCGCTGGACATTCTGATGATCACGTCGGAGGCGCGCCCGTTCGCCAAGACGGGCGGGCTGGCGGACGTCGCCGGGGCGCTGCCGCAGGCGCTGGCCCGGCTCGGGCACCGCGTGACCATCGCGGTGCCGAGGTACCGCGGCACCGAGACCGACGGATCGGCCGGGGAAGCGGCGCACGTGCCGTTCGGGATGCACGAATACCCCGTGCGCTTCATCGAGCAGCCGGTCTCGGACGGCGTCACCGCGGTGCTGATCGACGCGCCGGCGCTCTACGACCGCGACGGCCTCTACGGGGATCGCAGCGGCGAATACGGCGACAACGCGTTCCGCTTCGCCGTGCTGTCGCGCGGCGCGCTCGAGTACGCCCGGCTGCGCAGCCGCCGCTACTCGGCGATTCACGCGCACGACTGGCAGGGGGCGCTGGCTCCCGTCTACGCCCGCACGGTGCTGCGCGACGATCCGTTCGTCGGCGGCGTGCGAACCGTGCTCACGATCCACAACCTCGCGTTCCAGGGGGCGTTCGATCCGAAGGAGCTGACCTGGATCGGCCTCGGCGCCGATCTCTACACGCCCGGCGTGCTCGAGTTCTACGGCCGCGCCAGCGCGCTCAAGGGGGGCGTGGTGTTCAGCGACGTGATCA
This sequence comes from Vicinamibacterales bacterium, assembly GCA_035699745.1. Taxonomy (NCBI): domain Bacteria; kingdom Pseudomonadati; phylum Acidobacteriota; class Vicinamibacteria; order Vicinamibacterales; species Vicinamibacterales bacterium. Next base: position 92,156 of record DASSPH010000061.1, on the reverse strand, counting down.
CCACGGTCAGCCCCACCTACGCCCGCGAGATCCTCACCCCCGACTACGGGTTCGGCTTCGACGGCATCCTGCGCACGCGGGCCGCCGACCTGGTCGGCATTCTCAACGGCATCGATACGGCGGCATGGAATCCGGCGACCGACCGTTTCCTGCCGGTGCACTTCGACGCCGCCACGCTGGACCGCAAGCCGGAGATCAAGCGTCTCCTCCTGGAGCGCGCCGGCCTGACGGCGGACGCCGGCGCCATGCGCCGCCCGCTCATCGGGATCGTCACGCGGCTGACCCACCAGAAGGGGTGCGACCTGTTCGCCGCGGCTGCCGATCGGCTGATGGCGCTGGATGCGAGCTGGGTGATGCTGGGCAGCGGCGACGGCTGGTGCGAGGACCTGTGGCGGCAGCTGGCGGCGCGGTTTCCGCAGCGGGTTGCCGCGAAAATCGGCTTCGACGAGGAACTGGCGCACCTGATCGAGGCAGGCTCCGACCTGTTCCTGATGCCGTCGTGGTATGAACCCTGCGGCCTCAACCAGATGTACAGCCTGCGCTACGGCACCCTGCCGATCGTCCGCGGGACGGGCGGTCTGGAGGACACGGTGGTGGACGCCGATCAGCCGGCGGGCGACGCCAACGGGTTCAAGTTCTTGCACTATACGGGGGAGGCGCTGATCGCCGCCGTCGAGCGGGCCCTGGAAGTGTATCGAAACGAGCCGTCGCGCTGGCGGACTCTGCAGCAGAACGGGATGCGGCGCGATTTCTCCTGGGACGTTTCGGCTCGCGAATATGTCAAAGTGTATAGAGCGCAAAAGAGGACCTGACCCGATGGCATCCGACAAGGTACACACGATCACGGACGGCAATTTCGACGAGACGATCAACGGCGGCAAGCCCGTGCTGGTGGATTTCTGGGCGGAATGGTGCGGCCCCTGCCGGCGTCTGGCGCCGACCGTGGAGGAGCTGGCCGGCGATTACGACGGCAAGGTCCTGGTCGGCAAGCTGAACGTCGACGAAAACCCCAACACCGCCTTCAAGTTCAGCATCCGGGGCATTCCGACGCTGCTGCTCTTCAAGGGCGGCCAGGTCGTCGAGCAGGTCGTCGGGCTCGCCGACAAGGACTCGCTCAAGAAGGTCATCGACAAGCACGTCGCGTGATGGCCGTGGCGGGAGCGGTTCGCAACGTCATCGTGATCGGGTCGGGGCCGGCCGGCCTCACCGCGGCGCTCTATACCGCGCGCGCCAATCTCAAGCCGCTGGTGATCGAGGGGCTCGAAGCCGGCGGTCAGTTGATGCTCACGACCCTGGTCGAGAACTGGCCGGGGCATCGCGACGGCATCATGGGCCCCGACCTGATGGCCGACATGCGCGCCCAGTCGGAGCGCTTCGGCGCCGAAATCATCCGCGGCCACGTCACGTCGGTCGACGTGCTGTCCAGCCCGTTCGTGGTCAAGACGTCGGAGGCCGAATACCGCACCCGCGCTCTGATCATCGCGACCGGGGCGTCGGCGCGACTGCTGGGCCTCGCGTCCGAGCGCACGCTGATCGGCCACGGCGTGTCCACCTGCGCGACCTGCGACGGCTATTTCTTCCGCGGCAAGCCCATCGCCGTGGTCGGCGGCGGCGATTCGGCGATGGAGGAAGCGATTTTTCTCACCCGCTTCGCCTCCCACGTGACCGTCGTCCACCGCCGCGACACGCTGCGCGCGTCCAAGATCATGCAGGACAAGGCGTTCGCGAACCCGAAGATCTCGTTCGAATGGAACAGCGAAGTCGACGAGATCAAGGACACCGGCAAGGGGGCAGTGACCGCCATCGCCCTGCGCAGCAACGTCACCGGCGAGCAGAAGGAGATCCCGGTGGAGGGGGTGTTCGTCGCCATCGGCCACACCCCCAACACGGCGCTCTTCCGCGGGCAGGTCGAGACCGACGCCAACGGTTACATCGTCACGCACTCCGGCTCGCGCACCAGCGTGCCCGGTGTGTTCGCGTGCGGCGACGTGCAGGATCACGTCTACCGGCAGGCGATCACGGCGGCCGGTTCGGGATGCATGGCGGCGATCGACGCTGAGAAGTACCTGGAAGGGCTGCCCCAGCACCTCGGCGAAGGGCAGCATCTGACTGTCAGTGGCTAGCTGTCAGGCGTCAATTCCCAAAGCCGTCAATCGATCCATCCGCCTCCGAGAAGAACGTCGGCTTCGTAAAAAACGACCGCCTGCCCGGGCGTGATGGCGCTCTGCGGCTCGTCGAACACCACTGATACCCGATCGCGGTCGAGCGGCGTGATCGTCGCGGCGGCCTCGCGGTGGCGGTAGCGGATCCGGGCATGCGCGCGAACCGGTGACGTCGGCGTCTCGCCGCTGATCCAGTTGACGCGCGACGCGGTCAGCGACGTTCGCTCGAGATCCTCGCGCGGTCCGACCGTCACCGCGGCCGTCCCGGCGTCGATGTTGACGACGTACAGGGGGATGCCGGTGGCGAGGCCGAGACCCTTGCGCTGGCCGATGGTGAAGCGGTGTACGCCGTCATGGCGGCCGAGCACCTGCCCCTCGCGATCCCGGATGACGCCGGCCGGTATCTCGGTGCGCCTGCCGACGAAGCCGGCGTGCTCGCCGGCGGCCACGAAGCAGATCTCCTGGCTGTCCTTCTTCTCCGCGACGCGCAGATGGAGCCGGCGCGCCTCCTCGCGGACCGCCGCCTTGTCGAGCGCGCCGACGGGAAAGCGCGCGCGGGCGAGCTGCGCCTGGGTCAGCGTGAACAGGAAGTACGACTGATCCTTCTGCGCGTCGACGCCGCGCGCGAGGCGGTAGCGGCGGGTCGCCTCGTCGAACTCCACCTGCGCGTAGTGCCCGGTGGCCACCGCCTGCGCGTCGAAACTCTCGGCGCGGTCCACCAGCGACGCGAACTTCAGGTCGCCGTTGCAGTGCACGCACGGGATCGGGGTGCGTCCGGCCGCGTACTCGCGGACGAAGTCCGACACCACGTGCTCCTCGAACTTGCGCTCGAAGTTGACGATGTAGTGGGGAATGCCGATCGCGGCGGCGACCCGCCGCGCGTCGTACAGATCGTCGAGCGTACAGCAGCTGCCGAAGCGGATCTCCCCCTGGCTGTGATCGTAGAGCTGCATCGACAGCCCGATCACGTCATGCCCGTCGCGGGCCAGCAGGGCTGCTGCCACCGACGAGTCGACGCCGCCGCTCATCGCTACGACTACACGCATATCAACCGCGCTACCTGCGTACCAACGTCCGAAGTTTCGCGACCACTGCCGGCAGCTTCTCGAGCAGCGCGTCGACCTGCTGCTCCGTGTTGCCGGCGCCGAGGCTGAAGCGGATCGAGTTCTGCGTGCGCGGCGAGCCGAACCCCATCGCGCGCAGCACGTGCGAGGGCTCGAGCGTCCCCGAGGAACAGGCCGATCCGGTCGATACCGCGAAGCCCTCGAGATCGAGCGCGATCAGGAGCGACTCGGCCTCGACGCCGTCGAAACTGATGTTCGTCGTGTTCGGAACGCGATGCTCGGTCGAGCCGTTCACCTGCGTCCCGCTCACGGCGGCGAGAATGCCGCGCTCGAGCCGGTCCCTGAGCGCCCCGATCCGCGCCGCCTCGCCGGCGAGCTTCTGCTGGCCGAGCCGCGCCGCGATCCCCAGGCCCGCGATGCCCGGCACGTTCTCGGTGCCGCCGCGGCGGTTCCGCTCGTGCTTGCCGCCGGTCATCGTCGACACGAGGCGCACGCCGCGTCGCACCCACAGCGCGCCGGCTCCCTTGGGGCCGTTGAACTTGTGCGCCGACAGGGCCAGCGTGTCGACGCCCAGGGCGCGGACGTCGACGGGAATCTTGGCGATCGACTGCACCGCATCGGTGTGGAACAGCGCGCCGTGCTCGTGCGCGATGGCGGCGAGATCCGCGATCGGCTGGATCGTGCCGATTTCGTTGTTCGCGTGCATCACCGACACGATCGCCGTCGACGGCGTGATGGCCGCGGCCAGTGACGCGGGGGAGACGATCCCGGATGCGTCGACGGGCAGCAGCGTCGCGGTCCAGCCGCGCCTGGCCAGCGCCTTCACCGTATTGAGGACCGCCTCGTGCTCGATTGCCGCGGTGATGATGTGGCGGCGCGTCGCCGCCCCGGCCAGTTCGACGGCCTCGGCGGCGCCGCGGAGCGCCAGGTTGTCCGCCTCGGTCCCGCCGCTGGTGAACACCACCTCGGCGGGCTCGGCACCGATCAGATTCGCCACCGCCGACCGCGCCTCGTCCAGGACCGCCTTGGCGCGCTGTCCGTAGTGATGAATGCTCGACGGGTTGCCGATATCTTCAGACAGGGCGCGGACGACGGCCTCGATGACCGCCGGGTCCGGCGGGGTCGTGGCGTTGTGGTCGAAGTAACTGCGCATGGGGATTTGGAAATTTGGGAATGTGGGAATTTGGAAATGTTCAGATTTCCAAATTCCCCGATTTCCACATTTCCAAATTGTACCATTGGCCTGTAAGTCTCAGCAGTAAAAGGACTAGACAGGGTCCGAAGGCCATGCGTATACTGACCTGACCTGCTGCCTCAGCGAACCAAACCGAGACACCCTGCGAAAAACGGCCTCGGACAGGTGGAGAGTGTGCCATGTGGAAACGGGATGACGCGGTAAAGCCGACGCCGCCGGGCTCGGCCCCCGCGGGAAACGTCCAAACTCAAACGAACCAGAACATCAACACCGCGCCGGCTCCCGAGCCCGTGCGCAGCAGCGACTCGATTCGCGGAATGGAGAAGGGTCCCGTGAATATCGGTAAATCCGTCGTGATCAAGGGCGAGTTGACCGGGAGCGAGGACCTGACCATCGAAGGGCACGTCGAGGGGAAGATCGAGCTCCGGCAGAACGTGCTCACGATCGGGCCGAACGGCAAGATCAAGGCCCAGGTATTCGCGAAGTCGGTCGTGATTCTCGGCGAGGTGACGGGCAACGTCACGGCGAGCGAGAAGGTGGACCTCCGCGACAACGGCTCGGTCGACGGCGACATCGCCGCACCGCGCGTCGCGATTGCCGAAGGGGCGCACTTCCGCGGCAGCATCGACATGCAGCGGACGGGCGGCAAGGGGGAGAGCAAGCCGGCCGCCTCGGCCAGCCAGGCGTCGGCGCCGGCGTCGCAGCCGGCCACGGCTGCCGCAGGCTCACGCTAATCGGGCGATCTGCTGATCGGGTGATCCGGCGATCGGACGACCCGTCCGATTCCCAGATTCCCCGATCACCCGATCACCAGATCCACTGATCGTGTCAATCTCCGATCTCCTGAAGTTCGGCGGCAAGCGATCCGAGACGCCGCGGCTGGCGTCGCTGGGGGATGCTTCTGCGCCCAAGGGGCCGGAACAGACCATTCAGTCCAAGGCGCTGCCGAAGTTCATCAGCGCCCTGTCGAATCACCCGGGGCCGCTGCTGATCGATTTCGGTCCGGTCATCGGCACCAACGTCGCCTTTTTCGGGGAGCAGCTCGGCTGCAAGCTGTTCATCGAGGATCTCGCCGCCGAGATCGACAAGCACACGCGGGGCAAGACGCGCGACACGCTTCCCGACGCCCTGGCCAAGCGCTTCACGCAGGCCGACGACAGCGTCGACGGGGTGCTGTGCTGGGACATCTTCGACTTCCTCGAGCCGGCGGCGGCGAAGGCGCTGGCGCGCCAGATCGTCCGCGTGCTGCGGCCGGGCGGGGCGGTGATGGGCTTCTTCTGCAGCACCAGCAAGCCGATGGAGCGCGTGCCGTTCTCGAAGTACGAGATCGTCGCGGCGAACTCGTCGCTGCGCCAGCGGCATCATCCGGGCACCGGCGGACCGAAGTTCGTGATGCAGAACCGCGACATCCTGCGGATGTTCGAGGGGCTGGCGGTCGCGGAGTCGTTCCTGCTGAAGAGCAACACGCGCGAGATCCTGTTGAGGAAGCGAGCGTGATGTGCGCCCGGTCATTGCGCTGCTGACCGACTTCGGCACCGCCGATCATTACGCGGGGACGATGAAGGGGGTGATCCTCGGGATCTGCCCCGACACCACGCTGGTCGACATCACCCACGACATCCCGCCGCACGACGTCATGGCCGGCGCGCTCGAGCTCGCCGCCGCCTACAAGTACTTTCCGGCGGGCACCATCTTCGTCGCCGTCGTCGATCCGGGCGTCGGATCGGCGCGCCGCGGCGTTGCGGTCGACACCGGCGAGTACCGGTTCGTCGCGCCGGACAACGGCGTGCTGACGCAGGTGCTGCGGGAAGCGCCGGCGAAGAAGATCGTCGAGCTGACCGAGCGCCGCTACGCCCGGCCGACGGTGAGCCGCACCTTCGAAGGGCGCGATCGCTTCGCGCCGGCGGCGGCGTGGATCGCCAAGGGGACGCAGTTCGCCGCGCTCGGCCGCGCCGTCGCCGACATCCAGAAACTGCCGATCCCGGTGGCCGAGACGAGCGCGGACACCGTCCGCGGCGTCGTCTTGCGCGTCGATCGCTTCGGCAACCTGGTCACCAACATCGATCGCAAGACGGTCGAGCGCCTCGGCCAGGGAGGCGCGATCACCATCGACGCCGGCGGTCAGCGCGTGTCGCGCCTGGTCGCGACCTACGCCGAGCTGCCGGCGGACGGCGTGGGGGCCCTGTTCGGCAGCACGGATCACCTCGAGCTGGCGGCGCCGTCGGCCAGCGCAGCGGAGCGGCTCCAGCTTGGCCGCGGCGCGGAGGTCACGGTGGGGCGGCAGGGGTAGCGGGGGCTGTTCCGGGTTCTACGGGTTCTACGGGTTCTACGGGTTCGGGTTCTACGGGTTCTACGGGTTCTTCGGGTTCTACGGGTTCGGGTTCTGCGGGTTCTGGGTTCTGCGGGTTCTACCGGTTCGCCACGGCCGGGACTCCGGGTTTTTCGGCGGGCGCCTCAGGCCCGCCTTGATCTCCGCCTCGATTCGCGTCCGATGCCCTTCATAGAATCGCGCCGCCTCCGGGGATTCCAGGTAACGCCACCAGCCGCGAATCGCGCCTTGCGTTCGCTTCAGCAGTGACCGGGCCCGGTTGTAGTCGGACTCCGACCAGTAATGCGAGTCGAGTCCGTCAAGCAGCGCATCGGCTGTTTCGTCGAGCGATGACTTGGCATAAGCCAGGAAGCGCAGAATCTCCGAGGGAATGAAGCGCGAGAAGCCTTCGGCGATGTTCCGCGTCCCGCCGCGCGCCGCGTCGCGAATCTGCGCGACGAACTTGTAGTCGCTGCACACCGGCGCCGTGCCGGTCAGCCGCACCACTTCGCGCCGCACCATCCGCGCGAGCTTCCAGCAATCGAGATCCTGAAACCGCCGCACTCCAGCCATGCACCACGACGGTGCATAGGAAGTGCCGGCCGCTTTTCCTAAGAAACTCGAACGGGCCCCGCGAAGGTACGCAGATCGTTCATCACGCTCCCGTGCTCGATGACGGCAAAACTTCAGCGCACAACCGAGCACAACCGCGAACCCGGAGAACCCCGAACCCGTAGAACCCGAACCCGAAGAACCCGGAGAACCCGTAGAACCCGTAGAACCCGTAGAACCCGTAGAACCCGTAAAACCGTAAGCAGTGTTGCTTCTAACCCCCACACCCCCCGAAGTACAATGAGCTGTTTGCTGATGCCACGAGGAGCTTCATGCTCGATTTCGATCTGACAGAGGAACAGCGGCTGCTGGAGCAGTCGGTCCGGGAGTGGGGGGCGCGCGAGGTGCTCCCGAAGATTCATGACCTCGATCGGGAGCACCGTTTCGATCGCGGCATCCTGCCGCAGATGGCCGATCTGGGGCTGCTGGGCGCGTCGGTGCCGGTGGACTACGGCGGCGCCGGGATGGACTACGTCAGCCTCGGCATCATCAGCGAGGAGCTCGAATACGTCGACACGTCGTTGCGCGTGATCATGTCGGTGCATGCTGGGTTGAACTGCCTGTCGCTGCTCACGTGGGGCACCGAGGACCAGAAGCAGCGCTACCTCGTGCCGCAGGCGCAGGGGCGCAAGATCGCGACCTATGGACTGACCGAGCCCGCCGCCGGCAGCGATGTCCGCGGCATGCAGACGACGGCGGTGAAGAAGGGGGATCGCTACTTCCTCACCGGCGAGAAGATGTGGATCTCGCTGGCCGACGTCGCCGACAACTTCCTCGTCTTCGGCTGGACCGATCTCGAGAAGAAGAAGCAGAAGGACCCCTCCGGCATCAGCGCCTTCATCGTCGAGCGCGCGTTCAAGGGCTTCTCCAGCGGCACGCTGAAAGAGAAGTGGGGGATCCTCGCCGGCAATACCGGCTACTTCAAGATGGACGACGTGGAGGTGCCCGAGGCGAACCTGGTCGGCAAGCCCGGCGAGGGCTTCAAGATCGCCATGTTCGCCCTCGACCAGGGGCGCTACACCGTGGCGGCCGGCGCCACCGGGCTGATCCGCGCCTGCCGCGACGCCAGCGTCAGATACGCGAAGCAGCGCAAGACCTTCGGCGTCGAGATCGGCCAGCACCAGCTGGTCAAGGAAATGATCGCGCAGATGGAGAGCGACTACCAGGCCGCCCGTCTGCTGTGGATGCGCGCCGGATTCCTCAAGAACAGGGGGCGCCGCAACACCCGCGAGACCGGGCTCGCCAAGTGGTTCGCGACGGTCGCCTCCGAGCGCGCCGCGGGTGATTGCGTGCAGGTGCACGGCGCCAACGGGTATTCCGACGAGTATCCCGCCGGCCGCTTCTACCGCAACTGCAAGGGGGCGGTGATCTACGAGGGCACGCGCGAAATCCACAAGATCATGCAGGCGGACTATCTGCTCGGGTACCGCGTCGACAAGCCGACCCGGTGCGAACTGCCGGCGCACACACAGGTATGAACTCCGATCTCTCGCTCGATTTCCTGCGCGTCGTCGAACAGGCGGCCATCGCCTGCGCGCATACGATGGGGCAGGGGGACGCGCACAAGTCCGACGCGGCCGCGGTCGAGGCGATGCGCGAAGCCCTCGACACCGTCATGATCGACGGCACCATCGTCATCGGCGAAGGGGAGCGCGACCAGGCGCCGATGCTCTACATCGGCGAGAAGGTCGGCCTCGGCGCGAAGGGGAAGCTGCCGTGGGGCATGCTGCCGACCGTCGACATCGCGGTCGATCCGCTCGAAGGGACCAACCTGTGCGCCACCGGCGCCGCCAACGCGATCGCGGTGCTCGCCGCCTCGAGCCGCGGCGGGCTGCTGCACGCGCCCGATCTCTACATGGAGAAGCTGGTCGTCGGTCCCAGCTCGAAGGACGCGGTCAGCCTCGACGCGACGCCGGCCGACAACCTCGCCGGCATCGCGCGGTCGCTCGGCCGCGATGTCGAGGACCTCGTCGTCGTCGTGCTCGATCGTCCGCGCCATGAGCAGCTGATCGCGCAGATCCGCGCCACCGGCGCGCGCATCCGGCTGATTGGCGACGGCGACCTGTCGGCGGGAATTGCCGCCGCCGTCGTCGGCACCGGCGTGCACGCGGTGATGGGGACCGGCGGCGCGCCGGAAGGGGTGCTCACCGCCGCCGCGATGCGCTGCCTGAACGGCGAGATCTACGCCCGCCTGGTCCTCAGAAAGCCGGAGGACGGGGAGCGCCTCCGCAAGATGGGCGTCCCGGATCCCAGGAAGATCTACACCTCGAAGGAGCTGGCGTCGGGCGACGGCATCATCTTCGCCGCCACCGGGGTGACGGACGGCTCGCTGATGCGCGGCGTGCGGTTTTTCGGCGACGGCACCCGCACCAGCTCGATCGTCATGCAGAGCGATCCGCCGCGCATCCGCTTCATCGACACGATTCATGTCGAGTCGCACAAGGATGTTCGCATCCGCTTCTGACTCACGCGCGGATGCGAAGTGGCGATGGCCGATTGCAGAGTGCCGATCGACAAGTGATGATTGGTGATTGGCGATCGACAGATTGCCGATTGACGGATTGCCGATCGACAGATTGGCGATTGGCGATTGGATCTGTCGATTCCGCAATCGTCAATCCGTCGATCCCCAATCTCCAATCGCCAATCGTCGATCTTCACTCTACACTCGCCAATCTGCAATGACCTACGCCCGCAACCTGTTTGCGGTGACCTCCGCCTCGTTCATCGGCTTCATGGGCTTCACGCTGGTGATGCCCTTCCTGCCGCTCTATTTCAATCAGCTCGGCGTGCACGACGTCGGCCGGGTCGCGATGTGGTCGGGGCTGAGCCTCGGCGTCACGCCGGCGCTCACCGCGATGCTGGCGCCGTTCTGGGGCCGGCTCGCCGACCGCTTCGGCCGCAAGATCATGGTCGAGCGGTCGCTCGCCAGCTTCGTCGTGGTCATGTCGGCGATGGCGTTCGTCACCCAGCCCTGGCATGTGTTCGCGCTGCGCGTGATCCAGGGATTCTTCGCCGGCTACGGCGCCCTGACTTTGACGATGGCGGCCGACTCGGCGCCGAAGGGACGGATGGCGCAGGCGATCGGCACGGTGCAGACCGCGCAGCGGCTCGGACCGGCGATGGGGCCGGTCTTCGGCGGGACCATCGCCGCGTTCGTCGGCCTGCAGCACGCGTTCTTCGTCGCCGCGGCGTTCTATTTCGTCGCGCTGGCGGTGGTGTTCGTCATGTACACCGATCCGCCCGGCTCGCGCGCCAGAGACGACGCCGGCGCGGCGGACGAGACGGCGCGTCCGGTGACGTTCCGCAGCGTGCTGGCGTTCGAGAACTTCGTGCTGATGGCGGTGGTCATCTTCGGCCTGCAGTTCGTCGATCGGAGCTTCGGGCCGGTGCTGCCGCTGCACGTCGGCGCGCTCGGCACGCCCGCGGCGCGAATCCCGTTCGTGTCGGGCGTCCTGTTTTCGATCGCGGCGGGCACCGGCGCGATCGGCCATCACTACTGCGCGCGGCTGCTGCGGCGCTACAGCGCCACGCAGGTGATTGCGGCGTCGTGCGGCGTCGCGGCGATTGGCGCGCTCCCGTATACGGTGGCCGGGGGCATCGGCTGGCTGTTCGCCGCGACTCCCGTCTTCGGCCTGGCGATCGGCGTGGCGACGACCGCCGCCTATACCGCCGCCGCGGCGGTGATCCCGGCAAACGTGCGCGGGACGGGTTTCGGCCTGCTGACGACGGCGTCGTTGATCGGCCTGGCGGTCAGTCCGGTGGTGTGCGGGTTTCTTGCCGGAACGTCAATCCGCGCCGTGTTCGGCCTCGACGTGATCGGACTTGCAGCACTGGCGGCCGCCGTGCATCGTCTGGGCGGCAACGGGGATCGGGCGCCGAAGGGGCCGGCGGCCGAGGAGCCGGTGCCGGAGAATCTGTGATGCCGCTGATCCTGCCGCTCGGCGACGGCCGCGACGCGGACGCGGCCATTCAGCGGGCCGCGGACCTGATCCGGCAGGGATTCGTGGTGGCGTATCCCACCGACACGCTGTATGGCCTCGCCGCGGATCCGCGAAATGCGTCTGCCGTACGGCGGCTGTTCCAGTTGAAAGGGAGGCCGGAGACCTCGGCGTTCACTTTGATCGCCGCCGACGTGGACCAGGCGCGCGACGCCGGGCAGATGAACGCCGCGGCGGAACGGCTGGCGGCGCGCTGGTGGCCCGGTCCGCTGACGATCGTGATTCCCGCGCGCGCGGTGCTGGCGCCGGAGACGCTCGCCGGCGGACGTACTGTCGGGATTCGCGTGCCGGACCATCCCGCCGCGGTGGCGCTCGCCCGTGCCGCCGGATTCTGCATCACGGCGACCAGCGCGAACCGCTCGGGTTCGCCGGCCGTCTCGGACGCCGATGCTGCCGCCGCGGCGCTGCCCGGGGTGGACGCCGTGCTCGACGCCGGCGCCGCTCCCGGCGGGCCGCCGTCCACCATCGTCGACGCATCGGCAGAGCCGCTGACGCTGGTCCGCGCCGGCGCGGTGCCGTGGGACCGCGTGCTAAGATCTCTGGGGTCGGACGGACGCGGAAGTACAGATTGAGCTGATGCAGCGGCAACAGGCGAGCGGAATCGAGCGGCCGTCGAAGCGGCCGCGTAATGGGACGAGCCGCACATGAAAGAGCGGGCCGCGCTCGTCGGTTTGTTCAAGGATTCCCCGCGACACTTCGATCCCGAACATGCGCTCGAGGAGCTGGCGGGCCTCGCCGAAGCGGCGAACGCCGAGGTCGTGCTGCGCGTCCAGCAGGAGCGCGCCAAACCGGATCCCGCCACCTTTCTCGGCAAAGGAAAGATCGAGATGCTGGCCGCGGCCGCGGCCGAGGCCCGCGTCGACGTCGTCATCTTCGACAACGAGCTGACGCCGGCGCAGCTGCGCAACGTCGAGGATGCGATCGATCGCCGCGTCATCGACCGCACCCAGTTGATCCTCGACATCTTTGCCCGCCGGGCGCGGACGCGCGAAGGCAAGCTGCAGGTGGAACTGGCCCAGCTCCGCTACCTGATGCCGCGCCTGGTCGGCTCGTCGGACGCGCTGTCCCGGCAGGGAGGCGGCATCGGCACGCTGGGCCCCGGCGAAACCAAGCTGGAGACCGACCGCCGGCGGATCCGCCACCGCGTCAGCGTCATCGCGAAGGAGATCGAAGCGGTGCGGCAGCGGCGCTCGCAGCTCCGCGAGCGCCGGCACAAGGCGGCGGTACCGACGGTAGCGCTCGTCGGCTACACGAACGCCGGCAAGACGACGCTGTTCAACTCGCTCACCGGCGACAACGCGGTGGCGTCGAACGCGCTGTTCGTCACGCTGGATCCGCTGGTCCGCCGCGTCAAGCTGCCGGATCGGCGCGAGCTGCTGGTGTCCGACACCGTCGGGTTCATCGATCGGCTGCCGCACTCGCTGGTGGCGGCGTTCCGGGCCACGCTCGAGGAGGTCGCCGAGGCGGATCTGCTGCTGCACGTGATCGATGCCGCCGCTCCCGATCGCGAGCGGCGCATGGCGGCGGTCAGCGCCGTGCTCGCAGAAGTGGGGGCGCAGCGCGTCCCCTGCATCGACGTCTTCAACAAGGCGGACCAGCTCGACGACGGGGAGAAGGCGAGGATTGCGGCGCTCTATCCGCGCGCGCTCTGCGTGTCGGCGCTCACCGGCGCCGGCCGCGACGAGGTGATCGCGGCGATGGAGACGAAGCTCGCGTTCGACACCACGACCGTGACGTTCGAATTCGATCCGCAGAATCCCGCCGATCGCGCGCACATCGGCGATCTGTACCGCTTCGGGCGCATTCTGCGGCATGTCGCGTCGGATACGAGCGTGGTCATCGAAGTCGAGCTGCCGCGACGGCTGCTGGCTCGCTTCCAGCGTGAGACGGCGCAGGCCGCGGCCGAGTTCGTACCGCGGCGGGCGCGAGCCTAGGGGCGTATGCGCAGGCGTGCCGCCGTTGCGCTCGTGCTCCTGTTCGCGCTGGCCGCGTGCGCGAAGAAGCCGGCAACGCTGCCCGCCCCCGGAGCGCCGCGGTTCGCCGACTTCATCTATCCTGCCGGACCGTCCACGCTGGGGTCGCCGGAGACGTGGGAGAGCCATCAGGCCGCGTGGGCGGCCTTGCAGGCGGGCGATCCCCGCACCGCAGACCGGAGCTTCAGCGCGCTGCTGAAACAGTCGCCCGGGTTCTATCCCGCGTCGGCGGGGCTTGGCTATGCGGCGCTGGCGCGAAAGGACACGCAATCGGCGCTCGCGCATTTCGACCGGGCGCTGCAGGCGAACCCGACCTACGTGCCGGCGCTCGCCGGGCGCGGCGAGGCGCTGCTCGCCGCCGGCCGCGCCGATGCGGCGCTGGAGGCGTTCGAGGCCGCGCTCGCCGCCGACCCGGCGCTCACGTCCCTGCGCAGCCGCGTCGACGTCCTCAAGTTCCGCAACGTCCAGCAGCACATCGAGAGCGCGCGCAAGGCCGCGGACGCCAACAAGACGGAGGACGCGCGGCGGGAATACCTGGCGGCGATTGCCGCGTCGCCGCAGAGCGCGTTCCTGTATCGCGAGCTCGCGGTGGTGGAGCGGAAGTCGGGAGACACGGCCTCCGCGCTGGTGCACGCCGAGCAGGCAGTGGCGCTCGATGCGGCGGACGTGCGGGCGCTGATGCTGATCGCCGAACTGCGCGAGGCCGCCGGCGACTGGGCCAGGGCGGCTGACGCGTATGCGGCCGTGAATGCCGTCGAACCCGGCGAGGCCGTCGGCGCGAAGATCGAGGCGATGCGCGAGAAGGCGGCGTTCGACGCGCTGCCGGCGGAATACCGCGGGATCGAAACGTCCGAGACCGTCACCCGCGCCCAGCTCGCCGCGCTGCTCGGCGTCCGGCTCGAGGAGCTGCTGCGCGGCACCCGCTCGGCCAACGTTGCCGTCATGACCGACGTCCGGGGCAGCTGGGCGGCGCCGTGGATCCTGGCGGTCGCCCGGGCCCGCGTCATGGAGCCGTTTTCCAACCACACGTTCCAGCCGTCGGCGATCGTCCGCCGCGGCGACCTGGCGCAGGCGGTCAGCCGCGTGCTGGCGCTGATCGCGCTCGAGAAGCCCCGGCTCGCCGCGCGCTGGCGCGATCCGCGGCCGAAGTTGGCGGACGTCTCACCCGGCCATCTGCAGTATCCGGCGGTGGCGCGCGCCGTTTCGTCAGGGGTGCTGAGCACGGCGGACGGGGAGGCATTTCACCTGTCGCGCCCCGTCACCGGCGCCGAGGCGGTGGAGGCCGTGACCCGGCTCGCCGCGCTCGCAAGACGATGAAGGAGGGCGACGCCCCTCGGAAACGATGGCCACTCTCGGACCGATCTTCACGCCCGCCAACCAGCTGACCCTCATGCGGATGCTGCTCATCCCGGCATTCGTGATCCTGCTCGTGTACGGCTACCGGGGCTGGGCGGTCGTGACCTTCCTCGCGGCCGGCGTGACCGACCTGTTCGACGGCTTGATCGCCCGGATGACCGGGGAGAAGACGGTGCTCGGCGCCTGGCTCGATCCGATGGCGGACAAGATGCTGCTGGTCACGATGTTCGTGATGCTGACGCTTCCGGACATCGGCGGGCCGAACCGGCTGCCCCTCTGGTTCACCGTCCTCGTGATCTCGCGGGACGTCGCCATCGTCGCTACCGTCGCGGTGGTCAACCTGGCGATCGGGCCGCGCACCTTCCGCCCCTCCATGTACGGCAAGGTTGCCACGGCGCTCTACATCGTGACCGGCGTGGCCGCGTTGTATTTCAACTACCTCGAGCAGCCTTCGCTGGTGGTCCAGGCGCTGATCTACGCGTCGCTGGCGATCACTTTCATCTCGGCCGGGCATTACGCCTTTCAGGTCTTTCGCATGGTGCACTGACGGCGCGGGGGGGCGTCGCGTCGGTCTCGCCGGGCGCTCTACAGCTTTACTCCTGAGGTTGCGATAAAAGCGTGAAGGGGCTATTCTTGGCCGCCCCCCCACACAATCCAGCGCAGGGAGAACTCCGTCATGCTTGACGCGTTTAAGAAGACTGGTGCGACCAGGCTGCAATCGGACGAGTTGCAGGCGCTCATCGCCCAGTCCCGGGAGGAGCGGGCGGCGCTCAGCACGATGCTCACGCAGATGCAGATGCAGAGCGCGAAGCTCGCATCGGCGGGCAAGTCGCTGCAGGAGGTCGACGAGAAGGCGGACAAGGCGCACGCGCGGCTCGACGAGGTGAGCGAGCGGCTGGAGCAGGCGGCCAGGCGGACCGGCGAGCTCGAGGCCATCGACGCCCGCATCCAGGCTCTGACGGACGCCGTCACCCGCGCGGAGGCGGAGACGGGGCGGCTGACCGCGCCGGACGGGAGGCTGGAGCGGCACAAGGAGACGCTCGAGGCGCTGGCCGGCCAGGCGGCGGAGACGCGCGCCAGCCTCGATGCGCTGAAGGAAGACCAGCAGAGACTCGATACCCTCCGCGGCGAGCTGCGTCAGGCGCAGCAGGAAATCAGATCCTCCAGCGAGCGGACCGAGCACCTGAAGGGGGACTACGACGAGCTGCGGACGCTCTCGTCGGACCTGTCGCAGGAATACGCCCGCATCCGCGAGACCTCGCGCCAGACGCACGAGGAGACCAACGCCACCGTGGAGCTGGCGCGCGAGATGGAGAAGCGCCTCAGCTCGCTGTCGCAGCTGCAAGAAATGAGCAAGTCGACGGAAGAGCGGATGGCCTCGCTGAACGCCCTCGCCGAGCACGTCGGCCAGAAGATCAAGGCGCTGGAGAATCAGAAGCACACCGTCGAGCGCGCCGTCGTCGAAGCCAACCGGCTGAACGAGATGGTCTGGGCGATGGAAGTCCAGATCAACAAGTTGAACGAGGGAGCCCGGCAGGCGGCGCGCACCGAGGACATGATCGAGCGGGTCGAGAAGCTCGCGCGGGACGTCGGTGCGCAGCTCGAAGGAGGCATGAAGGCGCGCGACGCCTTCGCCGCCGAGATCGAGACGCTCGAGAAGGAGCGCGGATCGCTCACCGACTTCGTGCGCAGCTACATGGAAAAGCTGTCGCTCGAGCGGCGGGCCTTCGACGCGTTCGACCAGCGCGTGAAGGCGCTGCAGGCCGCGGTCACCGTCGCGGAGAAGGGGATGGAGTCGCTGGGCGCGCGCGATCGGCTCGCCGCGTCGGTGGCGCAGCGCGTCGATCAGCTCGCCAGGCAGTTCGAGACGATCGACGCGAGCGCCGACGAGCTGCTGCGCAAGCAGGCGGCGCTCGACGGGCTGCACGCGTCGCTGTCGCAGGTCGACGCGCTGTCGGCCCGCACTGCGTCACAGTACGAGGCACTCGAGCAGAGCCGCGCGGATCTCGAGACGCTGCGGCAGGAACTGAAGGAGGTCCACGTCTCGCACGCCGCCGCCGCACAGCTGCGCGACCGGCTGGCCGCCGACCGCGCGTCGCTCGAGTCGTTCCTCGACCGCATCACCGCGTTCAGCGTCGGACTCCCGGATCTCGACGCCAGGATCGCCGCGGTCACCAGCAAGCTCACCGTGGTCGACGAAGGCACCCACAAGGCCGCGAACCTCGTCTCGATCGCGGAGGACCTGGAGCGGCAGATGGGCCGCATCGCCGCCCAGCAGCAGTTCGTGCAGCGCATCGAGGAGCGCCTCGACGGCCTGAGCGGCCTGAGCATGGAAGTGGACCGCAAGCTGGATGCGCAGATCGAGCGCGGCCACGAGCTGGAGTCGATGCGCAGCCAGATCGAGGGCGTCGCGATCGCGGTCATGGACGCCCGGCAGAAGCTCGACGCCGTCAACGCGCTTCAGACCAAGGTGGGTCCCCTCGGCGGCGAAATCGCCGCGCTCAAGAGCGAGATCGAAACCGTGTACGAGCGGTTCGTGGCGGCGCAGCAGGAAGAATCGAAAGTCGCCGAGCAGGAAAAGCGGCTCACCGCGATTCTCACCGCCAGCCGGAGCGCCGCGAGCGACGCCGCCGAGCGCCTCGCGCAGGTGCAGGGACTCGCCGACCAGCTCGCGCAGTCCTCGGCGGTGAAGAACGAACTGCTGCAGGAGCTGGCGCAGCTGCAGGGGCGTCAGCGCGACGTCGCCGGGCAGATGGAGGCGGCGGAGCAGCAGCTCGCCCGGGTCCAGGAGGCGTCGAAGGCGCTCGAGCAGCGGCGCTCGCAGCTCGCGGTCTCGGAGAAGCGCATTGCCGCGTTCGAGGCGCGGGCCGCGGAAGCCGCGCAGCTCACCGACGGCATCGACGCCAGGCTGGCGGAGATCGCCAGGCGCGAGGCGGTCGTCGAGGCGATTCGCCGGGAGGTCGCCGGCGTCCACGAAGTCAGCGCCCGCAGCAAGGCGGATCTCGAGTACGTCGAGGCGCGCCGCAACGACGTCGCGTCGCTTCGCGAGCGGGTCGATGAAGCGCTGGCCGCCGCCCGCGAGACCGAAGCCCGCCTCGCGCAGATCGAGGCGCAGCGCCGCATGGTGGAGGACGTCCAGCTCAAGACGAACACCATCACCAACATGCTCGAGGACGTCCGCATCAATCTCGAGGCGCTCGGCGAGCAGAAGGCCTTCGTCGACCACGTGATGGAGAACGTGACCCGCCTGAACGAGCGCGTCCAGGAAGCGCAGAGCACGCTCCGCTCGCTTCAGACCGAACGCGCGCTGGCGGAGCGGATCGAGGGCGGGATCAAGAAGCTGCGCAAGGGCGAGAAGAAGAGCGCCTGAGAGATTTGGAAATTTGGAAATGTGGGAATTTGGAAATGTTCAAGATTTCCAAATTTCCAGATTTCCAGATTTCCAAATCTTCTTACACTTTTCCCCGGAAGTACTCCAAGGTCCTGGCGAGCCCTTCTTCGAGCCCGACCTTCGGCTCCCAGCCGAGCAGCGTGCGGGCCCGGGTGATGTCCGGCTGCCGCACTTTCGGATCGTCCTCCGGCAGCGGACGGTAGACCAGTTTGCTGCTCGACCCCGTCATGCGGATGATCGTCCGGGCGATCTCTTCGATCGTCATCTCGTGCGGGTTGCCGATGTTGACGGGGTCGTTCAGGTTCGACTGGGCGAGCCGCAGGATGCCATCCACCAGATCGCTGACGTAGCAGAAGCTCCGGGTCTGCTTGCCGGAGCCGAAGATCGTCACGTCTTCGCCGCGCAGCGCCTGGCTCATGAACGCCGGCACGGCGCGGCCGTCGTTCAGGCGCATCCGCGGTCCGTAGGTGTTGAAGATCCGCACGATCTTCGTGTCCAGGCCGTGATACCGGTGGTACGCCATGGTCATCGCCTCGGCGAAGCGCTTGGCCTCGTCGTAGACGCCGCGCGGGCCCACCGGGTTGACGTTCCCCCAGTAGGTTTCTTTCTGCGGATGCTCGAGCGGGTCGCCGTAGACCTCGGAGGTCGAGGCGATGACGAACCGCGCGTGCTTGGCCTTGGCCAGGCCGAGTGCCTTGTGGGTTCCGAGCGCGCCGACCTTCAGCGTCGGGATCGGCAGCTCGAGATAGTCGATCGGACTCGCCGGGCTCGCCCAGTGCAGCACCAGATCGACGGGACCGTCGACATAGATGTAGTTCGTGACGTCGTGCTTCACGAACATGAAGTCCCGCCCGGCGAGATGCGCGATGTTGTCGACGCTGCCGGTGAGCAGGTTGTCGATGCCGACGACAGACCATCCGCGGTCGAGCAGCGCTTCGGACAGGTGGGAACCGATGAACCCGGCGGCCCCGGTGATTACGGCTCTAGGCATCGCTGAAAACTGGCAACTGGCTACTGGCAACTGGCAACTGGCAACTGGCTACTGGAAACTGGCGACCGGCAACTGGCGGCCGATCAGAACGCCGGCCGCTGGAGCCCGCGCACCAGCGTGAGCCACATGATCTTGAGGTCGAGCGCCACCGACCAGTTCTCGATGTAATACAGGTCGTATTCGATGCGCTTCTCGAGCGACGTGTTGCCGCGCCAGCCGTTGACCTGCGCCCAGCCGGTGATGCCGGCCTTGACCTTGTGGCGCAGCATGTACTGCGGGATGCGGTGCTTGAACTGCTCGACGAAGTAGGGGCGCTCCGGGCGCGGGCCGACGATCGACATGTCGCCGCGCAGGACGTTCCACAGCTGCGGCAGTTCGTCGACGTCGGTGCGGCGGAGCAGCCGCCCGATCTTCGTCGCGCGCGGATCGTCGTCGCGGGCCCACACCGGACCGGTGTCATCCTCCGCGCCGACGTGCATCGAGCGGAACTTGTAAACGGTGAAGGCCTTGCCGTCCAGCCCCATCCGCTCCTGGGTGTAGAAGACCGGGCCGGGGGAGGCTCGCTTGATCAGCGCCGCGATGATCGCGAATGGAATCGCGAGGAAGAGCAGGGCGGTCGCGGAAATGGCGATGTCGATGGCGCGCTTCAGCACGCTGTTGAAGCCGCGCAGCGGCACGTCGTTCAGGCTGATGATCGGGACGCCGTCGAGATTCTCCAGCCGCGCGCGCAGGGCGATGAATTGCAGCAGGTCAGGGACCACGTGGATGTCGACCCCTTCGCGGTTGGTCGCCTCGACGAGGGAGAGCATCTTGACGTGCTCGTCGAGCGGCAGCGCGACGTAGACGTGGTCGACCGCTTCGCGGCGGATGATGTCGTCCGCTTCCGACAGGGTGCCGATGAGCGGGATGCCGCGGTAGCCGATGTTGTCCCCCGGACGATCGTCGATGAAGCCGACGATCTTGAAGCCCAGCTCGCGGTGCTCGAGGACCTTGTCCGCGACCACGCGTCCGAGATCGCCGGCCCCGGCGATGAGCACGCGCTTCAGCCCGATGCCGGCGCGCCAGCGGCGCTCCAGCGCTTCCCGCACCAGCTCGCGCGACGAGTACGCGAACCCGACGTTCAGCGTCAGGAACAGCAGCCAGACGAACTGGGAGACCTCGTAGAGGCCGACGTCCTTCGCCGGCTCGGCCGTGTAATACGTCTGGTAGTACAACGTGCCGCCGAGGCCGAGGACGACGGCGAGGATGGTGCCGACGAAGACGCCGAAGAAATCGTCCACCCGCGATCGGCCGCGCCGCAGGCGATACAGCCCCTGCACCTGGAAGGCGATCGGCACCAGCACGCCGATGAACGGCGCGATGCGGAGATACTGCGTGAACGGCGGCACCCCTTTGACCACCGGCAGGAGCCCGTCGAGCAGCTCGAATCGCAGCAGGTAGGCGGTGAGGAACGCGATCACACCGAGCAGCAGGTCGCCGATGATGAAGAAGGCGACCAGCAGCCGGTTATACCTTCGCATCATTGTTTGTTCTCGCGAGCGGCAGGACTGCCGCGGCGTTGCGCATACCTTGCGGCGTCCCGCGCGGCAGGACTGCGGCCGCGTTGCGCATACCTTGCGGCGTCCTGCGCGGCAGGGCTGCCGGGGCGCTGCACCTGACTTGCGGCGTCCTGCGCAGCAGGACTGCCGGGGCGCTGCGCCTGACTTGCGGCGTCCTGCGCGGCAGGACCGCCGCCGCACACGCTGTCGACGAGTTCGGCAAACCGGGTCTGGAACCGTTCCTTCCCGAACGACTCCGCGTGCCGGCGAATGACCACCGGATCGAACTGGCGCCCGCCGGCGTCGTTCATCGCGCCGGCGAACGCCTCGACGCTGGGTTCCCGAACCAGAATGCCGGTGACGCCGTCCACCACGCTGTCGAGCGCGCCTCCCTCGGCGAGGGCGACGACGGGGCGTCCGCACGCCTGCGCTTCTACGGGGACCATTCCGAAGTCTTCGATGCCGGGCATCAACACCGCGCGTGAGCGGCGGTACAGCTCCCGGACCTCGACATCCGGCAGCCAGCCTGAAAAGGTCACCGCCGCCCCGGTCGACGAGGCCAGGGCCCGCAGGCGGGACTCCTCGGGTCCGCGGCCGACGATGGTCAGAGCGCCTCCGATGCGGGCGGCTGCCCGAATCGCGATGTCCAGCCGTTTATAGGGAACCAGTGCCGAGACGGCCAGGAAGAACGGCTCGGGATCCCGCGCCGGGTCGGGGGTGTAGAAGCCGGTATCTATGGGCGGATGCACAACGGACGACCTGCGATTATAGTATCGGCCGATTCTCCCCGCAACATAATGAGAATTCGCCACATAGCGGTCCACGCGGCCCGCCGTGTCGCGGTCCCACCGGGCCAGCCGCGCCAGCACCGGTCTCAACAGTTTCGACCGCGTCTCTCCGACCTGGCCGGGTCCGAAGTACGAATCGAACTGATCCCACGCGTAGCGCATCGGCGAGTGGCAATAACAGATGTGTCGGGCGCGGCCCGGCACGACAACCGACTTCGCCGCGCAGTGGCTCGTGCTGATCACCAAATCGCAATCGTCGAAATCGAACTGCTCGATCGCGGTGGGGAAGAGCGGCAGGTAATTGCGGTAATGTCGCGCCGCCCCCGGCAGCCACTGCACGAACGAGCGGCGCTTCGACCGACGCTCGAGCAGCGGCGAGACGGATCCGTGGACGTGGAGCAGCGAGTGGATGGCGGCGGCGGGATACAGCTCGGCGATCGCCTCGAGAACCTTCTCGCCGCCCCGCATCCCGGTGAGCCAGTCGTGCACCAGGGCGACGCGCCGTGGTCCGGCGTCCGCCGGCGTCACTGCATGACCTCTTCGTAGATCTCCCGCACCCGGCGGATCGAGCGCTCCCAGGAGAAGTCGCGCGCCCTGGCGAAGCCGCGCCCCTGCAGGTCCACGCGCAGATCGGTGTCGGTCAGGACTCGCGCCATCGCGTCGGCGATCGCGGCCGGATCGTAGGGGTCGATCATCAGCGCGGCGTCGCCGACGACCTCGGGCAGCGAGGAAACGTTGGAGGTGATGACCGGTGTGCCGCTGGCCATCGCTTCCAGCGGCGGCAGCCCGAACCCTTCGTACAGGGAAGGGAAGACGAACACGTCGGCGAGACGGTAAAGCGCCGCCAGCGTCTGGTCCGACACGAAACCGAAGAAGCGCACGTGCTTGTGGAGCTTGTGGCTGTGCACCGCCCGGCGCAGCGTCGCGTACTTCGAGATCTCGTCGCCGATGATCAGCAGCTGGACGTCCTTCAGGTTCGGATCGCCCTGCCGCATCAGGTGGAACGCCTCGATCAGTCGCTCCAGGTTCTTGTGCGGCTTGATGTTGCCCGCGTACAGCACGAACGGATCGGTCAGGCGATAGCGGTCGCGGACGCGCCTGACCTCCTCGACGTCCGGCTCGAGCCAGAACCGTTCGTCGATGGCGTTGTAGATCACGTCGATCCGCGATTCCGGCACGCGGAAGTACCGCAGGATGTCGCGCTTCGACGCCTCCGACACGGTGATCACGCGGGCCGCCTTGTGCGTCGCCGCCCACATCTGCCCGCGCGCGTAGGCATAGCCGAGCCGGCTCGGCAGGTACTGCGGAAAGCGCAGGTGAATGCAGTCGTGAATCGTGACCACCGAACGGCACGGCGCCAGCGGCGGCAGCACGTAATGGGGCGCGTGGAACAGGTCCACCGCCTCGCGGCGAAGGTCCAGCGGGATCGCGAACTGCTCGGCCACCGAGTAGGCGCCGGCGGTTTCGACCACGGCGCGGAAGCGCGGTCCCGATTCTTCGACGATCTCGCAGTCCGCCTCGCGGCAGAGCACGACGTACTCGTGCGCGTCCGGCTGGCGTCCGAGCTGACGCAGCAGGTTGCGCACGTAGGTGCCGATGCCGTAATCACGAAGCTTGCGGGCGTCGATGGCGATGCGCATGTCAGCCGCCCGCCGGGCGCTTGCCGCTGTCCGCGTGCCGCTCCCGGCCGGGGAGAGGTTCGCCGCGGAGGCGGAGGTACAGCTTCAGCAGCGGTGCCCAAAGCGGATGATGTTTCTCATAGAAGGCGACGTGGCTCTGGCGGTAGGCGCGCTGGCTCGCCTCGGGGCGGGTCGATCGCGAACGGCCGCGCAGGTGGGTGATGGTCGCCACAGGTGTAAACAATACCTTGCGGCCGAGGAATCTGACCGCATGACAGAAGTCGACGTCCTCGGTATAGAGGAAGAACCGCTCGTCGAGGAGCCCGGCGCGCACCGCATCCTGGCGCCGGACCAGCAGGCACGCGCCGGAAACCCAGTCGACGAACTGCTCGCGCCCGGTTTCCCGCGCGATCCAGGCCTCGCTCCGCCGCTGCTGCCACAGCTCGTTGAGCGGCGAGATCATCCGGCCGAACGACAGCTCCGGGCGCCCCTCGGCGTCGATCAGGCGCGGGCCGGCGATGGCCGCGGCCGGCATCGCCCCCAGCCTCGCCGTCAGCGCGTCGAGCGCGCCGGCCGGCACCAGGGTGTCGCTGTTCAACAACAGCAGCAGGTCGCCGCGGCTGACCGCGATGCCGGCGTTGTTGGCCGCCGCGAATCCGGCGTTGCGTCCCATTTCGATGACATGAACGCCCGGAACCTTCTGCGCCGCCGCCACACTGTCGTCGGTCGAGGCGTTGTCGACCACGATGATCTCGTGCGGCATGGCGGGCGGATGCGTCTTCAGCGACAGCAGACAGTTCACCAGGTCGGCGCGCGCGTTGAAGCTCACGATTACGATCGACAGCATCACGGCCTCGCCGCTCCTTCGATCCCGGCGAGCGTCTCGGCGGCGGCGGTGTCCCACGAGTATCGCGCGAGCACCGCCGGAGCCGACGCGAGCAGCCGCGCGCGGCTGGCTTCGTCCTCGAGCAGCGTGCGGATCGCCTGCGTGGCGGCGCGGACGTCCGCGTCCCGCGGCACGTACCAGGCGGCGTCGCCGTACACTTCGCGCGCCACCGGGGTGTCGAGCACGACGATCGGCACGCCGGCCGAGAGCGCCTCCAGCGGCGTCAGGCCGAACCCTTCGTACTCGGAGAGAAACACGAACACCGAGGCGCGCGCGTAGAGCGCGTCGAGCTCGGGCTCCGGGACGTAATCGCGGATCTCCACCCGCTTGCCGACACCGGCAGCCGCGGCGAGCGCCGCGAGGTCGAGCGCCGGGTAGCTGCGGTCCGCCCCGGCGATGACGAGCTGCGCTTCGGGCCGCGTCGCCGTCGCCGCCGCGAACGCGGTGATCGTCGCCGGCAGCCGGCGGCGGTTGAGGATCGTCCCGGCGAACAGGACCAGCGGCTCGCGCGGCGCGTCGGTAGGCGAGCGGAGCGTCACGCCGGGCGGAATCACCTTGACGCGCTCCGCCGGCACCCCGAGCCGTTCGAGGATCTCGCCGCGCGAGAAGAGTGAGTCGGTGAAGACGATCTCCGCGGCGCGCGCGGCCTGGCGGGTGAGCAGCCGCCGGCGGGCGCCTTCGCGCGGACGGAACCACTCCGGATGCGCCGCGAACGACACGTCGTGGATGGTCACCGCCAGCGGCACGCCGAGCGCCAGCGGCGCGGTGTAGGCGCCGGCGAAGAACACGTCCGGCGGCGCCGAGCGGACCGCGCGGCGCAGATGCGTCTGTTCCCACCACGTGCCCCGGCCCGATCCGGCCACGACCTCTCGAAGGTTGGATCCCGCGGGGGCGGCCGCCACGAACGGCAGCGGCTCCGGCGTGTACAGCACGAAGTGGCGCGACGCCGCGTCCGGGCGCACGATCCAGCGGCGCAGGAGCTCGCCGAGGTATCGGCCGACTCCGGTCGGTTCGCCGAGCAGCTCGCGGGCGTCGATGCCGATCGTCAGTGGGGTGTCGCTCATGCGAGCTCGCGATAGCGGGCGAGCAGCCCGGCGGCGCTCGCGTCCCAGGAATACTGTCGCGCGCGGAGGACTCCATTCCGCGCCGCGCTCGTCGCCGCCCCCTCCGCGTCATCCAGGTACCGTTCCATCGCCCTCGCCAGGCCCTCGACGTCGTCGGGCTCGATCACCTGCGCCGCGCCGCCGGTGACCTCCGGCAGCGCCCCACGATTGCTGACGATGACGGGGACGCCGGCGGTCATCGCCTCGAGCGCCGGGATGCCGAAGCCCTCGAGATGCGACGGCAGCACCAGCATGGACGCCTGCGTGTACAGGTCGTAGCGCCGCTGACTCTCGACGTACCCGAGCTGTTTGACGTGCCCGGCTAACGGCGGTTGCTCGATGGCGCGCAGCCAGTCGGCTGCCGCCGGCGTCGCGCCTCCCGCCAGCCACAACTCGGGGACGGGCCGGCGGGCTTCGGCATCGTTCGTGCGGCCCCGCAGCAGGCCGGCGTAGGCGGCGAGCAGCACGCCGACATTCTTTCGCGGCTCGAGCGTGCCCATGAAGAGAATCGGGCCGGCGGGCCGCCGATCCGGCCGCGCCGCCCAGGCCGGTGCGCCCGGCGAGCAGACGGCGATCTTCTCGCGCGGCACGCCGAGACGCCGCTGCACTTCCCCCGCGGTGAACTGCGAGACGGTGACGACGAGATCGGCGCGCGCGGCGTGGGCGGGGGCGAGCGCCGCGTAATCGCGGCGGATCTCGCCTCGGGTGCGCTCCGGGTGATCGAGAAAGTCGAGATCGTGCACCGTGATTACCTGGCGGGCACGGCGGGCTGGCATGAGCAGGGGATGCATGGAGTGCGCGATGTCGATCGCCCCGGCAAAGAGTTCGACCGGCGGCCAACCGAGCCTGTGCCACGCGGCGTTGAGCACGCCGACCGGCACGCGGACGTCAACCTGTGCGGCCCCGGCGACCCGGGCGGGGGCCAGCCGGTCTTTCCACGAGCTCGAGAACAGCGTGAGCGCGTCGGGCGGCTGCAAGCGGCGGGCGAGCGCGGCGGCGAGCTCGTGCGCGTACTCTCCCACGCCGGTCCGCTCGCGGAGCGCGGGCCGATAGTCGAGCAGGATCCGCAAGTCGCGGCCATGGTAGCACAACCTGTTGTGGCGCCAACTCCTTATGCCTCTATTAATTGACGTCATTCTTGAAATCGTGTTAGCGTTACGGGTTTATGAAAATCGCGGTGATCGGCACGGGCTACGTGGGGCTGGTGGCGGGCGCCTGCCTCGCCGAAAACGGGAACGACGTGGTGTGCGTCGACAAGGATTCGGCGAAGGTGCGCGCGCTCCAGCGCGGCCGCATCCCGATCTACGAGCCCGGCCTCGAGGAGCTGGTCCGCCGCAACCGCGCCGAGAAGCGCCTGCTGTTCACCACCGACCTGGGCAAAGGGGTGCGCAGCTCGCAGATTGTCTTCATTGCCGTCGGCACGCCCACCGGCGAAGACGGCTCGGCCGATCTCCGCCACGTCCTCGAAGTGGCGCGGCAGATCGGCAAGGCGATGAACGGCTACAAGGTCATCGTCGACAAGAGCACCGTGCCGGTCGGCACCAGCGAGAAGGTGCGCGAGACGATTCGCAAGGAAACCTCGCATCCCTTCAGCGTCGTCAGCAACCCCGAGTTCCTGAAGCAGGGGGCGGCGATCGAGGACTTCATGAAGCCTGACCGCGTGGTCATCGGCGCCGAGGATCAGCGCGCGGCAGAGATCATGAAGGAGCTGTACGCGCCGTTCACCCGCACCGGGGCGCCGATCATGATGATGGACTGCGCCAGCGCCGAGCTGTGCAAGTACGCGGCGAACGCCATGCTGGCGACCCGCATCTCGTTCATGAACGAGGTCGCGAACGTCTGCGAGGTGGTCGGCGCGGACGTGGATCAGGTGCGGCGCGCGGTGGCCTCGGATCGCCGGATCGGTCCGGCGTTCCTGTTCCCGGGCGTCGGCTACGGCGGCAGCTGCTTCCCCAAGGACGTCAAGGCGATGATGAAGTTCGCCTCGTCCAAGAATTACCAGTTCGAGATCCTGCAGGCGGTCGAGAACGTGAACGAGCGGCAGAAGGTCCGGCTGCTCGGCAAGATGAAGCAGCACTTCGGCTCGCTCAGGGGGAAGCGGATCGCGGTGTGGGGCCTCGCGTTCAAGCCGAAGACCGACGACATGCGCGAGGCGCCGTCAGTGCCGCTGATCAAATCGCTGCTCGAGGCCGGCGCGTCCGTCGCGGCGTACGATCCGGAAGCGGCCAAGGTGGCGCGGACGATCTTCGGCAGCGCGGTCGACGTGAAGGACAAGAGCTACGAGGCGCTGGCGGGGGCCGACGCGCTCGCCATCGTCACCGAGTGGCACGAGTTCCGGGAGCCGGACTGGACGCGCATCAAGAAGCTGCTGAAGACGCCGGTGATCTTCGACGGCCGCAACATCTACAACCCCGAGCACCTGCGCGGGCTGGGCTTCGCCTACTACTCGATGGGGCGGCGGTGAGCGTCCTCGTCACCGGGGGCGCGGGGTACATCGGCAGCCACACGGTGAAGGCGCTCCGCGCCGCCGGGTCCGATGTGGTGATTTACGACGACCTCAGCGCCGGCCACCGGCGTGCGGCAAAGGCGGCGGGCGCGCCGCTCGAGCAGGGCCGGATCGGCGACACCGCGCGGCTGCGCGAGGTGATGCAGGCGCACGGCGTCGAGGCGGTCATGCACTTCGCCGCCTGGCTCTCGGTGTCCGACTCGGTGCGCGACCCGGCCGGCTACTACGAGAACAACGTCGGCGGCGCCATCTCGGTCCTGCGCGCGGCCGCGGAGTGCGGCGTGGCGCACTTCATCTTCTCGTCCACCGCGGCGACCTTCGGCGATCCGATCCGGACCCCGATTGACGAATCGCATCCGCAGCAGCCGATCAACGCCT
Organism: Vicinamibacterales bacterium; assembly: GCA_035699745.1. Taxonomy (NCBI): domain Bacteria; kingdom Pseudomonadati; phylum Acidobacteriota; class Vicinamibacteria; order Vicinamibacterales; species Vicinamibacterales bacterium. The sequence goes on along the minus strand of DASSPH010000061.1, from coordinate 64,285 downwards.
ACGGCGAGAGCAAGCTCGCCATCGAGCGCGCGCTGCCGCACTTCGAGCGCGCCTACGGCATCCGCTCGGTGGTCCTGCGCTATTTCAACGCCGCCGGCGCGGATCCCGACGGGGCGCTCGGCGAGGACCACGACCCCGAGTTCCACGTGATCCCCCGCGCCATCGACGCGGCGCTGGGGCGGGCGGACTTCGCGATCTACGGCGTGGATTACGACACGCCCGACGGGACCTGCCTGCGGGACTACGTCCACGTGACGGACCTCGCGGCGGCGCATCTGCTGGCGCTCGATTCTCTTCGCGCCGGCGCGCGGTCGACGGCGTACAATCTCGGCAACGGTAAACCGGTGTCTGTCCGCGAAGTCGTGAACAGCGTCGAGCGCGTGACCGGGCGCAGGCTGCCCGACAAGACCGGGCCGCGCCGCCCCGGCGACCCCGCCGTGCTGTTCGCGTCGAGCGGGAAGATTCGCCAGGAACTGGGGTGGGCGCCCCGCTACGAAGCCATTGACGTCATCGTCGAAACCGCCTACCGGTGGCGCGACAAGCACCCGAACGGATACGGTGATCGGGGATCGGGCGTCGGCGACCGGGCACCGGGGAACGGGGAGCGGGGAGCGGCCAGCGGAGAGCGGCCAGCGGGGACCACGCGCCGTTGACCCGGGAACCCTTGCGGCGGCTCCTCGCGTTTTCGCGGCCGTACCGCGGGCGATTCAGCCTGGCCGTCGGCGCGATGCTCGTCTACGCGGCGGCGTCGGCGTACGTCGGCTATCTGGTCAAGCCGATCATCGATCAGGTGCTGCCCGGCACCACGGACGTGCCGTTCTCGATGTGGGCCGCGCTGGTCATCGGCGCCTATGTGGCCAAGGGGCTGGGATCGTACTTCTCCACCTACCTGATGACCGACGTCGGCCAGCGCGTCGTCCGGGACATCCGCAACCAGCTGTTCCGGCACATCCTCGATCAATCCGCCGCCTTCTTCAGCCGCCGCACCACCGGCCAGCTGATGTCGCGCATCACCAGCGACGTGACGCAGGTGCAGCAGGCCGTGTCCGAGACGATCGGCGATCTGATCCGCGAGGGGCTCTCGGCCGTCGGCTGGATCGCGCTGATGTTCTGGTGGGACTGGAAACTCACGCTCGTGACGATGACCGGCGCCCCCCTGGTGCTGTATCCGCTCGTCCGCCTCGGCCAGCGCGTCCGCCGATCGACGCGCCGCAGCCAGGAAGAGCTCGAGCATCTGTCGCATCTCACGGCCGAAGCGTTCACCGGGCATCGCATCGTGAAGGCGTTCGGCGCCGAGGCGCACGAAGCGCAGCGCTTTGGCGCGGCCTCGCATCGGCTCTACCGCACGAACCTGAAGGTGGTGAGCACGGTCTCGATCCTTCCGCCGATCATGGAGTTCCTCGGCGGCGTCGCGATCGTCGCGCTGCTGTGGTACGGGCAGCGCCGCATCGCTGCCGGGATGACGGCGGGGGCGTTCCTGGCGTTCATCTTCGCCGCCTTCATGCTCTACACGCCGGTGAAGCGCCTCAGCCGCGTCAACGCCAATCTGCAGCAGGCGCTTGCCGCGGCCACCCGCATCTTCGAGGTCCTCGACACCCATTCCGAGGTCCGCGAGCGTCCCGGCGCGAAGCCGCTCGCGCCGCTCGCGCGCGGCATCGAGTTCCGCGACGTCAGCTTCGCGTATGACGACGGGGCGGGAAAGACGGTGTTGAAGAACGTGTCGTTCTCGGCCAAGGCGGGGCAGGTGATCGCGCTGGTGGGGCTGAGCGGCGCCGGCAAGACCACGCTGGTGAACCTGCTGCCGCGCTTCTACGACGTGACCGGCGGCGCGATCCTGATCGACGGCGTCGACATCCGCGATGTCACGCTGGCGTCGCTGCGCCGGCAGATCGGGATCGTCACGCAGGAGACGGTGCTCTTCGACGACACGGTCGCCAACAACATTGCCTACGGACTGCCGGGCACGAGCCAGGCGGCGATCGAGGAAGCGGCACGCGCCGCGCACGCGCACGAGTTCATCGTACGGGACCTGCCGAACAAGTACGAGACGCGGATCGGGGAGCGCGGGCAGCGCCTCTCCGGCGGGCAGCGGCAGCGCCTGGCAATCGCGCGCGCGATCCTGAAGGACTCGCCGATCCTCATTCTGGACGAAGCGACGTCGTCGCTGGACGCGCAGTCGGAGCTGCTGGTGCAGGATGCGCTGGCCAATCTGATGCGCAACCGCACCGCGTTCGTCATCGCCCACCGGCTCTCGACGGTCCGCCGCGCGGACGCGATCGTCGCGCTCGAGCGCGGGCGCGTCGCCGAGATCGGCAGGCACGAGGAGCTGCTGGCGCGGCCCGCCGGCGTCTACGCCAAGCTCTACGCGCTGCAGATCTTCGGCCGCGAGCCGCAGCCGCCGGCGGCGGCCGTCGGTCCGCACAGACCATCATGATCCGATCCATGACCGGGTTCGCCTCGCTGACGCACGAGGGAGCCGCCGCGACCGTCACCGTCACCGTCAAGGGCGTGAATCACCGCTTCCTCGACCTGCAGCTGCGCCTGCCGTCCACGCTCGCGCCGATCGAGTCGCGGCTCCGTGCGATCGTGCAGCAGAAGGTCGCGCGCGGACGCATCGAAGCCACCGTTGCGGCGCAGGGGCGTTTCACCACGGCCGCGATCGCCGTCGAAGTGAACGACGGCGTCGTCGAAAGCCTCTCGGCGGCGCTCGAGCGCGCCCGGGAGCGGGGCCTGGTCGCCGGCCCGCTGACGCCGGGCGATCTGCTGCGCTTCCCGCAGGCGATCACGGTCACGGAAGCCAAGGAGTCGGCCGCCCCCGAAGTGTTCGCCGACGTCGAGTCGGCGCTCGGCCGCGCGCTGGATCAATTGAACGTCATGCGCGCCAGTGAGGGCCTGCTGCTGCGCGGCGATCTCGACGCGCGGCGGGTGCTGCTGGGCGAGATGTTCGAGCGTGCGGCCGCCGCCGCGGAGGCGGGCGCCGGAACGCTGCGCGCGCGTCTCGCCGATCGGGTGAAGGAGCTGCAGGCGGACGCGGCGGTGGACGCCGCGGCGATCGCGCAGGAGATCGTGCGGTTCGCCAACCGGTCGGACATCACGGAAGAGACGGTGCGCTTTCGCGCCCACCTCGAGCACTGGCGCGGGCTCAGCGACGCGCCGGAGCCGTGCGGACGCAAGCTCGATTTCCTGCTCCAGGAGATGAACCGGGAAGTGAACACCCTCGGGTCCAAGGCGGAAGGGCTGGGCGTCACGGAGCTGGTCGTGGCGCTCAAGGCCGAGCTGGAGAAGATGCGGGAGCAGGTCCAGAATGTCGAGTAGCCGGCGGGGGCTGCTGTTCGTCGTCTCGGCCCCGTCGGGGACCGGCAAGACGACGGTGGTCGAACGGTTGGTGCAGGTCGTCCCGGACCTGGCCCTGTCGCGCTCCTACACCTCGCGGGCGATGCGTGCAGGGGAAGCGGACGGGGTGGACTATAATTTCATTACACGCCCACGGTTCGAGGCGATGATCGCGGAAGACGCCTTCCTCGAGTGGGCGGACGTCTTCGGCAACCTCTACGGTACCTGCCGGGACGATGCCGAACAGGAGCTGGCGGGGGGGCGCGACCTCGTGCTCGTGATCGACGTGCAGGGGGCGCGGCAGGTGCGCTCGCGCGGGGCGCAGACGATCGGCGTGTTCGTGCTGCCGCCGTCGTTCGACGCGCTCGAGCAGCGGCTGCGGGGACGCAGCAAGGACTCGGAAGAGGCGATCCGGAAGCGGCTGGCGACGGCCCGCCGCGAGGTGCGCGCCGTCGCCGAGTACGAATACGTCATCGTGAACGATCAGTTGGAGAGTTGCGTCGATCGCCTCCGCGCCATCGTCCTCGCGGAGCGGTCGCGGTCGCGGGTGATGGCCCCCGCGGTCGCGCAGATTGCCGCGTCTTTTGCGGTCAGTGGAAAGGATCCAGAGTGAACAAGTTCGAGTTCGTCGTGGTGGCGGGTGAGCGGGCGAAGCAGCTGCAGCGCGGGTGCACGCCGCGCGTCGAGGGCAGCGACAAGAAGGCGCGCCTCGCGATGAAGGAAGTCAAGCTCGGAAAGGTCGAGAAGGTCCAGCCGGCCGAGGACTGATCGGCATGTTGATCGCGCTCGGCGTCACCGGCGGAATCGGCGCCTACAAGGCCGTCGAAGTCGCGCGCGGGCTGCAGAAGCGCGGCCACGACGTCGTCGCGATCATGACCCGCTCGGCGCGCAAGTTCGTCGGCGAGGTCACCTTCGAGGCGATCACGCGGCGCGCCGTGATCACCGATCAGTACGCCCGCGGCGCCAACGCCAGCATCGAGCACATCGCCCTGGCGACCGACATCGGGCTCCTGCTGGTGGCGCCGGCGACGGCGAACACGATCGGCAAGCTGGCCAACGGCATCGCCGACGATTTCCTCACCTCGCTCTATCTCGCCACCCGGGCGCCGGTGCTGCTCGCCCCGGCGATGAACACCAACATGCTCGAGCACCCGGCGGTGCAGCGGAACCTGCAGACGCTGGCGTCGCGCGGCGTTCGCTTCGTCGATCCCGGCGAAGGGTTTCTCGCCTGCGGGTGGATCGGGAAGGGGCGGCTGGCGGCGCCGGAGGCCATCGTCGAGGCCGCCGAGCAGATGCTGAAGCCCGCCGGATCGCTGCTCGGGCGCCGCATTGTCGTGTCCGCCGGGCCGACCTACGAGGACATCGATCCGGTCCGCTACATCGGCAATCGCTCCAGCGGCCGCATGGGGTACGCGATCGCCGCCGAGGCCTCGCGGCGCGGCGCGCACGTGGTGCTGGTGACCGGACCGACGAAGCTCGATCCGCCGGCCGGCGCGCAGGTCGAACGGGTGCGCAGCGCCCTCGAGATGGCGGCCGCCGTGACCCGGCACGCGCAAGGAGCCGACGCGGTCGTCATGTCTGCGGCGGTCGCCGATTACATGCCCGAGGGAGGCGCCACCGCCGGCAAGATCGTCAAGACCGACGGCCCGATGACGCTGACGCTGGTGCGGACCCCCGATATCCTCGCCGAACTGGGGCGCGCCCGCGGCGCCGCGCGCACGCCGGTGCTCGTCGGCTTCGCCGCCGAGACCGGGGATCCGCGGCCGCGCGCCCGGCAGAAGCTCGCCTCCAAGCAGGTCGATCTGATCGTCGCGAACGACGTCTCGCGCGAAGGCGCGGGGTTCGACGTCGAGACGAACGCCGCCTGGCTGATCGCCGCCGATGGTGAAACGGAGACGCCGCTGCAGGCGAAAGCGGTGCTGGCGGCGAGCATCCTGGATCGCGTCGAGCAGATGCTGTCCGGCGCCCGGCGCCCGGCGACCGGCGTCGGCAGGCCGGCATCCGAAACTCGATGAGCGACACGCGGCAACTCGCAGAGCACCTGCGTTTCTTCACGGAGCTGGGTGCCACCGGCGTGAGCAGTGATCCCCGCTGGTCTGGACGCCCCGACGCCGCTGATCACGCCCGGACGCCCGACGCCGGATCCGGGACGTCGGACGCCGCCGCGCCGCTCCGCGTCTTCGGCAGCGCCGGCGAAGCCCTCGCGGCCGTCCGCACGGAGGTCGGCGACGACTGCTCCCGCTGCAAGCTGCACACCCTCGGTCGCACGCAGGTGGTCTTCGGCGTCGGCAATCCCGACGCGGATCTGATGTTCGTCGGCGAGGCGCCGGGGGCCGACGAGGACATCCAGGGCATCCCGTTCGTCGGCCGCGCCGGGCAGCTCCTGACGAAGATGATCGAGGCGATCAACCTGCGGCGCGAGGACGTCTACATCGCCAACGTGATCAAGTGCCGTCCGCCCGGCAACCGGAACCCCGAACCCGACGAGATCGCGGAGTGCGCCCCGTTCCTGTTGCAGCAGATCGCCGCGATCAATCCCAAGGTGATCGTGGCGCTCGGCTCGTTCGCCGCCAGGACGCTGCTGCGCAGCGAGGAATCGATCTCGCGCCTGCGCGGCCGCATCTACGACTTTCAGGGGGCCCGGCTGATCCCGACGTTCCATCCGTCGTACCTGTTGCGCAGCCCCGATCGGAAGCGCGATGCGTGGGAGGATCTCAAACGCGCCCGCGCCCTGCTGACCTCGCCGGTCACGACCGTCAAGTAACGTTCACGTCGGGATGAGCGGCGCGCACGAGGCAACGCTCCCGGGGGTCCCCCCCTCCGGGCGAGTGATTTCGGTGGCCGTTCCCGTTCCCGGGATCGGCGCGCTGACCTACGCCGTCCCGGACGGCTTTCCGGATCCGCCGATCGGCGCCCGCGTCCTCGTCCCCCTCGGCAAGCGCACCCTGACCGGCATCGTTATTGCGCAGGGGTCAGACCCGGGTCTGACCCCTTTTGGCCGCGGAGAGGCGGTCGAGGTCAGGCCGCTGGTGGACGTGCTCGAGACGGAGCCGTTTCTGCCCGCGCACGTCGTAGAACTTGCCACCTGGGTGGCGGACTACTACGCCGCCGGCGTCGGCGAAGCCATCGCCACCGCGATGCCGCCCCGCGCGTGGATCGAAAGCGAACGGCACGTCGCGATTACGGACGCCGGCGAAGCCCGCCTGCTCGTGGAGCGCGGCGCGCGGCGCGAGATGCTCGAGCATCTCACCGGCGGACGCGTCGTCTCCGTCGCGGCGCTGAGCAGGAAGGCAAAGGGCGCCGCCGCGATCGTCGCGGCTCTGGAGGCGGACGGCTGCGTCAGCCTGACCCGCCCGCTGAAAGGCACGGCCGACGCCTCGCGCACGGTCCGCGTCGCCGTGCTCACCGCGCAGGGCGCCGAGCAGACGGAGATCAAGCTTGGCGTCCGGCAGCAGCAGGCGCTGGATCTGCTGCGCGGCGCGCCGGACGGAATGCCGCTCGCCGATCTTGCGGACGAGGACATTCCGTCGGAGTCGGTCGCGCGGCTGGCGCAGCTGGGCCTCGTGACCATCGAACGGCGCCGCGTCGAACGCGACCCGTTCGAGTCGGGCGCCGATCGGATCGCCCGCGCCGCCGTTCTCGATCTCACCGACGAACAGCAGGCGGCGGTCCGCACGCTGGCCGCACGCGCCGCCGCGAACCAGTATCACGTCGCGCTGCTGCACGGCGTCACGGGCAGCGGGAAGACCGAGATCTATCTGCGTCTGGCGCGCGACGTCCGCGCCTCGGGCAGGGGCGTGCTCCTGATGGTGCCCGAGATCGCGCTCACGCCGGCGGCCGCCGCGATCTTCCGCGCCGCGTTCGGCCCCCGCGTCGCCATCCAGCACAGCGGCCTGTCGGACGGCGAGCGCTACGATCAGTGGCAGCGCATCCGCCGCGGCGAGATCGACGTCGTCGTCGGCACGCGCAGCGCGGTGTTCACGCCGCTGCCGAACCTCGGACTGATCGTCGTGGACGAGGAGCACGACGCCTCCTACAAGCAGGAGGAGAGCCCGCGCTACAACGGACGCGACGTCGCGGTGGTCCGCGGCCGCGCCGCCGGCGCGCTGGTGGTGCTCGGGTCCGCGACGCCGTCGCTCGAGAGCTATCACAACGCCGAGAACGGCCGCTACGAGCTGGTGTCGCTGCAGCGGCGCGTGCTCGATCGGCCGATGGCGTCCGTGGCGGTGGTCGACATGCGCGCCGAGTTCGCCGCCGAAGGGCCCGGCGTGATCCTGAGCACGCCGCTCCGCGACGCGCTCGCGTCGCGCCTCGAGCGCGGCGAGCAGGCGATCGTCCTGCTGAACCGCCGCGGCTATGCCACGGTGGTGTTCTGCCGGCAGTGCGGCGACACGCTCGAGTGCCCGAACTGCAGCGTGTCCCTGACGGTCCACAAGGCGGCGGGCCGGGCGCGGTGTCACTACTGCAACTACGCCACCGGACTGCCGAAGGTGTGCGGCAAGTGCGCCGGTCCGTACCTCGAGCAGCTCGGGTTCGGCACCGAGCGGATCGAGGCGGAGCTGCGCGCGGCGTTTCCGCAGGCGCGCGTCGGGCGTGTCGATCGCGACACCGTCCGCCGGCGCGGCGCGATCGCGTCGATGCTGGCGAGCTTCGCCAACAAGGAGCTCGACGTCCTCGTCGGCACGCAGATGATCGCCAAGGGGCACGACTTCCCGCGCGTCACGCTCGTGGGCGTGATCAGCGCCGACGTCGGCCTCGGGCTGGCCGACTTCCGCGCCGCCGAACGCACGTTCCAGCTGCTGACGCAGGTGGCGGGACGCGCCGGGCGCGGCGAGATCGCCGGGGAAGCCGTGGTCCAGACGCTCTATCCGTCGCATTACAGCATCCGGCACGCCTGCCGGCAGGACTACGGGGCGTTCTACGAGGACGAGATGAAGTTCCGGCGCGCCATGCGCTACCCGCCGGCGGTCGCCTTGATCAACGTCATCGTGAAGGCGAAGTCGCGGCAGCAGGCGATGGACGATGCGGGGACGATCGCCGAGGGGATGCGGCTGCCGGGGTTCGACGCGTGGCGGGTCCTCGGACCCGCGCCGGCGCCGCTCGGACGCCTGAAGGGGGAGCACCGCGCGCAGATCTTCATCAAGGGGACGCACCGCACGGCAATGCGCAAGGCGCTGCTGACGGTGCTCGAGGCGCGTCCGGAACTGAAGCGGCGCACCATCGTCGACGTCGATCCGATGACGGTGTTATAGCGGATCGATCGGCGTGGGCGTGAAGCAGATGATGAACATCACCAGCGCGAACACCGCCAGCGCGAAGCGCGCCCCGCTGAGCGGCTCGTGCTCGTCGATGACCCGCGGATGGCGCGGGCCGAGCAGGAACAGCATCGCGATCATCATCACCGTCATCGCGATCCAGCTGTAGGACACGAAGCACATCGCCACCGCGGCGGCGACGGTGGCGTACGAGAAGAAGCTCGCGCGGTCCCCCAGCGTGGCGTAGGTGATGTGCCCGCCATCGAGCTGGCCGAACGGCAGCAGGTTCCACGCCGTCGCCAGCATGCCGAACCAGGCGGCGAACACGATCGGGTGGATGTTGACCGAGTAGCCGTCCGCGATCTGGCCGAACTGCAGCCACGCCGCCAGCCGGAAGAGCAGCGGCTCGCCCAGCGACCAGCCGTTCATGTCGGCGGGCACCGGGATGACGTTCGACAGGCCCATGCCCCAGAACAGCAGCGGCACGAGCACGACGAAGCCGCCGATCGGGCCGGCCACGGCAATGTCGAACAGCGCCGCGCGCGTCGGGAAGGCCTCGCGGATCTTGATCACCGCCCCCATCGTCCCCGAGAGAGAGATGAACGGCAGGAAGTAGGGAAGGGTCGCGTCGACCTGGTACCAGCGGCACGCGAGGTAGTGGCCCATCTCGTGGGCGCCGAGGATCGAGAGCACCGCCGCGCTGTAGGCGAGCGCCGGCCACAGAAGATCCCAGCTCACGGCCACGTCGCGCGTCCCGAACTGCGACGTGAACGAGAGATAATGGTCGGCGCCGACCGCCGTCGTGGTCACGACCGTGGCCAGGAAGAGGAGGATGTGCACCCACCACCGGTGCTGGAACCGGCGAGGAGGGAGAGCCGGCGGGAAAACGGTCAACCTCCGATATTCTGGAGGTCCTTGCCGGGCTTGAAGCGGATGGTGCGGCCGGGAGGAATGCGAACTTCCTTACCTGTACGGGGATTGCGGCCGATTCCGCGCTTCCGCGGCTTCACCTGAAACACCCCGAAGCCCCGCAGCTCGATGCGCTCGCCGCGCTGCATGGAGATCCGCATCGCCTCGAACACCGCGTCGACAGCCACCTCGGCCTTGACCTTGGTGATGTCGGCAACGCGCGACACCTCGTTGACGATGTCGACCTTGATCATGCTTACTGGCTCCTAGGGAAGTGTAAATATCATATATATCGTCACTTACGCTGTCAAGCTTCGCCCTAACTGCACTTTCTGACATGTCCTCTAGACTCCACTTCACCAAGCGATGACGCGGCCGGGCCGACTTCCAACGGTCGTGCTGGTGGGCCGCCCCAACGTCGGGAAGTCCACGCTGTTCAACCGGATCACCGATACGCGCCGCGCGATCGTCGCGCCGGTGGCGGGGACGACGCGCGACACGATCGCGCAGCCGGCGACCTGGCAGGGAGCGGCGTTCTCCGTCGTCGACACCGGCGGGATGTTCGGCGCCAGCGCCGATCCGCTCCACGCGCTCGTCGTCGAACAGGGGCGCAAAGCTATTGAGTCGGCGGACCTTGTCGTCTTCGTCGTCGACGGCCGCGACGGGCTGGTGTCGGGGGACGAGGAGATCGCGGGCGCGCTGCGCGCGACGAGCGCGCCGGTGGTGGTCGCCGTCAACAAGACCGACGATCGCCGCGCGCACGGCCGCTCGGTCGAGTTCTACACGCTTGGCTTCGAGCCGGTGGTCGAGATTGCCGCCGAGCACGGCCAGGGCGTCGGCGATCTGCTCGACGAGATCGTCGCCCGGTTTCCCGAGGGGCGCCGCCACGGATCCGAGCCGGCGGCGGAGCCCGAGACGAAGGTCGCCATCGTGGGGCGGCCGAACGTCGGCAAGTCGTCTCTCGTCAATCGCTTACTGCGCGAGGAGCGGTCGATCGTCAGCGCCATGCCGGGGACGACGCGCGACACCGTCGATTCGATCCTGAAGTGGCACAAGCGGACGTTTCGCATCCTCGACACTGCCGGGATCCGGCGGGCCGGCCGGGTCGCCCGCGGCGGCGACGTCGAGACGCTGAGCGTGCTGATCGCCAGGCGCGCCATCGCGCAAGCGGATGTGGCGGTTCTGGTGGTGGATGCGGTCGAGGGCGCGACCGACCAGGACGCGACGATTGCGGGTGCGGCGGAGAAGACCGGCTGCGGCGTGATCGTGGCGGTGAACAAGTGGGACCTGATGAAGGGGCGCGGTCCGGACTTCTCGAAGGGCTTCGACGACAAGCTGCGGCAGCAATTGAAGTTCCTGGACTACGCGCAGATCCTGCACATCTCCGCGCTCACCGGCGAGCGCACGCCGAAACTGCTGGAGGCGATCGACAAGGTGGCGGCCGCCCGGCTGCGGCGGATTTCGACCGGCGAGCTCAATCGGTTCGTGCAGGCGGTCACGGCGGCGCATCCGCCCGCGAGCCCGGGTCGGCGGGAGGTTCGCATTCTCTACGCCGCGCAGGTGGGCGTCGCGCCGCCGGAGTTCGTGTTCTTCACCAACGTCGCGACGACGTTCCACTTCTCGTACGAGCGCTTCCTGAAGAACCAGCTGCGCGAGTCCTTCGGCCTGGAAGGCACGCCCATCCGGATCCAGGTCCGCAAGCGCTCCCGCTGAAAACGGGGACAGTCCCCATTTCCGACGGGCGTCAGCGGAAATGGGGACTGTCCCCGTTTTGACGGGTTAGTCGAGGACGCGGCGGCCGAGGAGCGGTTCGCCGCCCCGGGAGACGTAGAAGCCGTAGCACGCCACTGCCGCCGGCATCGCGATCAGCAGCAGCGAGTTGCCGAAGAACCAGCGGGACGAATCGAGCGTCACCACGGCGGTGTTCATCATCATGTTGACCAGGAACAGCGTGACGGTCGCGACCAGCCCGAGCCGATCGATCGTCAGCACGATGATCGCGATCAGGAGGAACCCCGCCGCGCCGTTGACGATCGCCGACCCGCCGTCGAAGATGCCGCGCACCGCGAGCAGGAACGAGAGCAGGATCGCGACCGCGACGGCAACCCGCTCCCGCTTGACGAACATCTTCAGCAGCACCATCCCGTAGACGGCGAACAGGGCGTTGAGCAGCGCGTTGAAGACCTGATTGAGCTGGCGCGCGATGACCACGTGCGTTCCCAGCAACTGGCGCAGCTCGGGCAGGACGGGCGGCGTCGGATAGCCGAGCGCGAGATTGAGGTAGTCGCTCGAGTAGCCGATCACCGTCATCACCGCCCCCAGCGCCGCGCCGAACAGAATGTCGCGCCCGACGAGCGGATCGCGCCACTGTCCGGCCATGAGCCGCGACCAGGACACCAGCGTCGTCGGCCAGAAGCGGCGGACGTACGGCTCCAGCGCGAGATAGATCAACCACAGCAGCCCCGCCGCCCACAGAGGCTGGCCGACGAAAAAGCGCGACATCTCGATGCCGGGATCCGGCACGTGCTTCGAATCCAGGACCCACACGCCGACCGCCGCGAGCGAGATCGTGGCGGCCAGCAGGAACGCGCCGCGCCGATCGCCCCGCCCCTTGCGCAGGTTGTGACGCGCGATCAGGCCGGCGGCCAGAAACATCGCGAGCACGACGACCTGCACCAGCGCCGACGACCACCGCACGCGCGTGCGCTCGGCGATCGTGGCGGGCATCCGCGTCGGCGTGGTCCAGCGCGCGACCTGATGGAAGTAGACCGCCTTGCCGCGGTATGCGGCCGCTTCGACGCGCAGCGTTTCGCCCGGGACGTTCGGCACCGGGCCCGTCCACGCCACGCGGACGTCGGCGTAGAGCGGCGGCGTCCACTCGGGCTCGACGCGCGTGTAGGCCGCGAAGTCCAGACCGGCCGCGTCGAACAGCGCCTTCCAGTTCGTGTCGTCAGCGACCCCGTTCTGCGCCGACAGCGGACCTGTCCCGCCGAAGCCGTTCTTTGGCGAAGGCGGACCTGTCTCGCCGAAGCCGTTCTTTGGCGACAGCGGACCTGTCCCGCCGAAGCCGGTTTTTGGCGAAGGCGGATCGACCTGCGGCGGGATCACGGACAGCCGCTGCAGGCGTCCCTCAGCGTCCGTGACGACCAGGCTCATGCCCGAGATGTTGAAGAGCGGCTGGTCGGTGGTCACCCTCGGTTCGTTTTCCGGTGGAACCATTACCGTGGGACTGCCGCGATACCAGAAGTGCAGCGCGCCGGGCGTCCCGGACGCGAGCCGTTCGCGCGTCGCGAGATCCGGCCGCTGGCGTCCGTAGCCGAGGAAGTTCGCCGGCATCAGCCCGGACGCCGAGTCGATGCCGGGTGAATGTCCCAGCGAGACCAGGATCTCCTTCGCGCGTTCGGCCAGCAGGATCGGCGGCTTCGGCAGCGGGACGACGCTGGTGACGAGAAGCCGATCCGACAGCACCGCCCATGCGGCGATCGCGGCCAGGGTGACGCCCAGACCGAGGAACGCGCCCGCCGGACGAAGCGCGCTGGTCGTTCCGGCGGCGGCGACCATCTCGGGCGACGGCGTTTCCCCGGCAGCCAGCGCCGCGGCCAGCGGGTCGCCGCCGGGAAGCGCGGCGGCCACCGCGAGCGCCGACGCGGGCCGCTGCGCCGGATCCGACTCGATGCACCGCATGATCGCGCGATCGATTGCCGGATCCAGATCGCGGATCACCGTGGAGGGGGCGCTGATGCCGTCCTGCTCGCGCTTGGCGATCAGCTCCGCGAGGCTGCGTCCTTCCAGGGCGCGCCGGCCGGTGAACAGCTCGTACAACACCAGCCCGAGCGCGTAGATGTCGCTGCGCGGCGTGACTTCGCCGCCGGCGAGCTGCTCCGGCGCCATGTACGCCGGCGTGCCGGATCGCATCGTTTCCCCAGCGGCGCCGGCCAGACCGAAGTCCGTGATCCGGATCCTGCCGCCGCCGTCGAGCATGATGTTCGCCGGCTTGAGATCGCGATGGACGACGCCGCGATCGTGCGCGGCGGCGAGGCCGGCGCAGATCTGCCGCGCCAGCTCGACGCCGCGGTCCTGCGGGAACCGGCCGACGCGGCGGATCAACGACGCGAGATCCTCGCCGTCGACGTATTCCATCGACAGGAAGGTGTGCCCCTCGACTTCGCCGACGTCGTAGACGCGGCAGACGTTGGGATGCGACACCTGCCGCGCCATCCGCACCTCGGTATGGAGCTGCGTGAGGCGGGCCGGATCGGTGTCGACGTCCGGCGGCAGGAACTTCAGCGCGACGGGTTGTCCGAGCTTCAGATCGTCGGCGCGATAGACCTCGCCCATGCCGCCCTTGCCGAGCCGTCCGATGATCCGATAGCGGTCGTCGAAGATCGCGCCCGGCTGAAACCGTCCGTGGTCGATCGCGTCGGTGCTGGTGAGCCAGCTCGTCGTCGACCCCGTCTTGCGTCCGGCCGCCGGCGCGGTGCGCAGGTGCGTCACGTCGTCCGACGACCAGGGCGTCGGCGCCGAACATCGCGGGCAGAAGGCGGCGGAGTCCGGGATCTCTGCGGCGCAGCTCGGGCAGGCGGGCATCGGTCAGATCCTCGCCGCGGCGCGCGGCGCGGGGCGGGCGGCGATGTAGCAGCCGCCCACGCCGAGCAGCAGCACCGCGCCCAGGAACACGAACGAGGTCGGCGCGCGCCAGCTCGAGAAGTCCGCGGTCAGCGGTGCGCGCATCAGGACGAAATGCGTGGCGAGGGTCGAGATCGCCGTCAGGAGTCCCGCCCAGCCGAGCACGCCGACGAACGCCGACGTGATGATCAGCCCGAACGCGAGGTCGACGGCCGGCGAGCCCGGAGAGAACATGCCGTTCATCACCACGCCGACGTAGAGGACGACCGAGATGGCGCCGGCCAGCAGCCGGTTCCCGAGCCAGATGCGCAGCACGACGAACCCGCCGAGGCCGAGCATCGCCGACGTCATCGCGTCCTGCACCTGGCCGAAGATCCGCGCCAGCGCGTAGCGGACGGCGATGAGCGGCGTCGGATCCGGCACGAACGGCATCGGCTCGGGCTGGCCGAGCAGCGGCGGCACGAGGTTGTGCGCGGCGAACACGACCGTCATCGCGAGGCCGACGATCACGCCGATCGCGACATCGCGCCCGACCCGCGGGTCGCGCCAGTTGCCGGCGAGCAGGCGGGACCACCCGATCAGCGTGTCGGCGGAGAACCGGCGCACGTACGGTTCGACGCCCAGATAGGCGAGCCACACGAGCGCGGCGTTGAACAGCCCCACGCTGATCGCGCCGAACATCCGCTCCACTTCGATCGCGAGCGATCCGGTGTGATTGTTGCCGAGCAGCCAGCCGCCCATCAGCAGCAGGAACACGGCGGTGGCGGCGCGGAGCGCGCCGCGCCGATCGCCGCGCCCCGACTTCAGGTTGCGGCGCGCGAGCAGCGCGCCCGCCAGCATCAGCGACGGCATGATGAGCGACGTGATCGCGGCGGTAATGCGATTGAGCAGCGGGGGCGTCGTCCCGGTCTGCGTCCGGAGCGAGCGGGACCACGGGCCGGTGATGGCAAAGAACACGGGACGGCCTGCCGTCGCCGCCGCTTCGACGCGGACGGTGACGTCGGGCAGCTCCGGCAGCTTGCCCTCCCACGCCATGCGCTCGTCGGCGAACACCGACGGGCGCCATCGCGGCGCAACCGGCGTGAACGACCCGATCGGCAGCCCCGCGGCGTCGAACAACGCGTTCCAGTCCGCCCGCGCCGGCGCCGCGCCGTCGGGCTGAATGGGCTCGGGCACCGCGAGCAGTTCGACCAGCCGTCCTGCCGGATCGACCACGACCAGCGTCATGCCGGCGATGGTCATCGGCGGGTTCAAGCCTTCGATGGGATTGGTGTCGCCGATCGGCCGCAGCACCCGCGGACTGGTGCGGTACCAGAACACGTAGGTCTCGGGCCGGGTGACGCGCAGCCGGTTCCAGCGCGACGGATCGTTCGACGTCGCGGCGATGTAGTTCGCCCAGTCGCGCGAGGTGGCAAATCCGGACGCGCTCGCGGCGGCGTTGTCGCCGTAGCCCAGTTTCGCGACGATCTCCTGCGCGCGATCGGCGAGCGCCGCCGGCGGTTTCGGCAGCAGCGCGATGTTGCTCAATTGTGCTCGCTGGTACAGGCCGATGAGCAGCGCGCCCGCGATGACGATCGCCGCGCCAATCGTCATCGCCGCCGCGGCAGACATCGTCCCCGCGGTGCCGGCCGCGGCGACCATCTCCGGCGACGGGGTCTGGCCGGCGGCGAGCGCCGCGGCGAGCGGATCGCCGCCCGGCAGCGCCGCCGACACGGCCAGCGCCGACGGCGGCCGGCGCGCCGGATCCGGATCGAGGCACCGCATGATCGCGCGCTCGATCCCTTCATCGAGATCGCGCACCAGCGCCGTGGGCGGGACGATGTCCCCCTGTTCGCGGCGGGCGATCAGCTCCGCCATCGTCGGGGCGTCGAGCGCGCGCTGGCCGGTGAACAGTTCGTAGAGCACGAGGCCGAGCGCGTAGATGTCGCTGCGCGGTGTGACTTCGCCGCCGGCGAGCTGCTCCGGCGCCATGTAGGCGGGCGTGCCGGCGCGGAGCGTCTCGCCGGTGGCGCCGGCGAGGCCGAAGTCGGTGATGCGGATCCGCCCGCTGCCGTCGAGCATGATGTTGGCCGGCTTGAGATCGCGATGGACGACGCCGCGGTCGTGCGCGGCGGCGAGGCCGGCGCAGGTCTGGCGCGCGAGCTCGATGGCGCGGTCCTGCGGGAAACGGCCGATGCGGCGGAGCAGGGAGGCGAGGTCCTCGCCATCGACGTATTCCATCGAGAGGAAGGTGTGCCCCTCGAATTCGCCGACGTCGTAGACCCGGCAGACGTTGGGATGCGACACCTGGCGCGCCATCCGTACTTCGGTATGGAGCTGGGTGAGCCGCGCCGGGTCGCGGTCGACGGCCTCGGGCAGGAACTTCAGGGCGACGGGCTGTCCGAGCTTCAGGTCGTCGGCGCGATACACCTCGCCCATGCCGCCCTTGCCGAGACGGCCGAGGATGCGGTACCGGTCGTCGAAGATCGCGCCGGGCTCGAAGCGGCCGTGATCGATATCAGAGGTGCTGCTGGCCCAGCCGCTGCTGCTGGTCACGCCGCGGCTGCGGTGTGCGGACCGCGCGGTGCCGCTTCGCGGCGCGCCGGAGACCTGGCTGCCGGATCCGTGGCCGATCGCTTCGGCGGGGCGATTCGATGCGGCCAACCGAGTCGCGTCGGGATCGGGTGACGCCAGCCGCGTCTCGTCGGCATTCCAGGGGAGCGGCGTGTCGCACGACGGGCACGTCCCGCGCGCGGCGTCGGCGGGGGCGCCGCACGACGGACACCTGAGGGCCGAATTCACCGAGGGATTCTAGTGCTTTTCTCATCCGAGGGGCTTCGCCCCTCGGACTCCCCGGCACGCTCTCTCGTTTCAACCTCCGCCGCTTTCTCGTTTCACCCTCCGCCGTCCGGGGCTGACGCTGAACGGGACTGCGGCGCAGCGTGAGCGCGCGGCGCACCACGCGAGAGCGTTTTGCGAGCTGCTGCACACCGGGCGTTTGCTATACTGAGCCTTAGCAGTCACCTGCGAACTGCGGCCTCCTGCGAATGATCCCAGACGCCGGTCAGATTCCGAATCGGTCGCTGTTTCGGCAGCCTGAGGTATGCGAGATTGCCCAGGTGCAGCCGTACGTGCTGCGCTCGTGGGAAGCGGAGTTCCAGGATCTCGGGGTCGCGAAGGTGCAGGGCGGGCCGCGCGTCTACCGCAAGGCCGACGTCGAGCGGGTGCTGAAGATCAAGCACCTGCTGTTCGTCGAGGGGCTGACGCTGGCGGGCGCACGGCGTCGGATGCAGGACGAGCAGGGCGCGCCGCCGCCCGACGGCAGCGTGCTCGACGAACTGTTGACCTCCGACGCGCGCGAGCGGATTCTCTCGGTCCGGAGGTCGCTGCGAGAACTGTCGGCGATGCTGGCGCAGCGCCCCGGCGCGCCGCTCGACGAGTTCGTGCTCGAAGCGCCGGCGGTGAAGCGCCCCGTGGCGCGCAAGGCCGTGCCGGCAGCGGCGCCGAAGACACCCGCGAAGAAGCGGAAGTAGTACCATCGGGCGATCCGGTGATCGGGGGATCGGGTGATCGCCCACGCCGGTGGCCAGATCGATTCGGGATGTAGCGCAGCCTGGTAGCGCACCTGACTGGGGGTCAGGGGGTCGTGGGTTCGAATCCCGCCATCCCGACCAAATTTCGCGTGTCAGCGGCCGTCGAGGCGCTCGAACGCGCGTTCAGACACGGCGAGTCTGATCCGCGGACAGTCGGCGCACGGTCCCGTCAGCCCCGCGAGGGCCGCGCCGGTGAGAGGTGGGTCGACCCACACTTTCACCGCGCGGCCGGTCCAGAGCAGGAGCGCGTCCTCGAGCAGCGAGCCGAACGCGGACTGCACGTTGACCCGGCGCGCGCGATCGTCGACGAGCACGATCCAGGTGTCCGGAGGCGCCGACTGCGCGTGCGGCCGGACGAAGTCCAAGGTCGCCTGCGAAAAATCCGCGAGGCGCGTCCAGCGTTCGTTGCGGGCGATGCAGATCGGGGTGCAGAGCAGCGGAATGACCGCCGCCGCGATCAGCGCCGTGTGTTGCCGGCGCGGCGTGCTGCCGCGCCACCAGCCATCCCACAAGGCCGACGCGGCGATGATCGCGCCCACGGAGGGGAAGCACGCGTACAAACTGGACCGGCTCGGAATCCAGATCGTGATCGCGTAGCCCGCCGCCAGCCACACGGCTCCGAGCGCGAGCAGTGTTCGCGGCGATGCGGATGCCGCCGGGCGCAGGGCGATCCACCCGATCAGCGTGACCGCGATCGCGAACGTGCACGCCCGGTCGGCGTACTCGGCGACGTTGCGCGCGATGAGGGTGGGCGTAAACGTCAGGGTGTAGTACGACGGCGCCGTCGAAGGGGTCATCGCGCCCGATTGCGCGCGCAGGAACGCATATGCGACGAAGACGGCGCACGTACCGGCAGCCAGCGCGATCGCCGTCCTCCGCGCGCGCGCCGGGGCGACGAGCTTCAGCAGGAACATCGCGGCCCAGATCGCCGGAATGAGGATCGCCTCCTCCTTCGACCAGAGTGCGAAGGCGAATCCGCCCAGCGCCACCGCCGGCGCTCCGCGCACGGCGCCTATTGCCGCGACGAGCGCGCCGGCGATCAGGAGCAGCGCGGTGCGGCCGCTGATCCACAGCACGGCCATGCTGATGCCGTGAAAGTTCAGCAGCCAGACGACCGCGCCCATCCAGGCGGCGCCGCGGCTGAGGCCGAGGGATTTCAGCAGCCACTGGAGCAGCACGCCACACAGCAGGGCGAGCAGCAGGTTGGTCCAGCCGTATCCCTGCGGATGGATGCCGAACAGCGCGTAATTCAGCGCGAAGCTCAGAGAGACGAGCGGCCTGTAGAAGCCGTGGTTGGTGCGGAACAGGTCGATCGCGCCGGCAATGGAATCGACGCGGCTCTGAACGATCCACCCGAAATCGTCCGAGATGAAGCCGTGGCCGGCGGCGGAGCCGTAGACGACGAGGAACACGAGCGCGGGGCTGAGCGTCGCCCCGACTCGTGTCAAACCGGCAAGGCGGGTCACCCACGCATTATCCCCCTTGCCGCCGTGGTGCCGCGCCCACCGTGCCTTCTGGCCGGCGGAGATCCTGGGCGCGCCTCGGCCGATAGTCGACGCTTCCGGAGGCGCCCGCGGAAATCGCGAGGCTGTGCCGTCGAATCATTCGGACTCCTGACAACGCCTTGGACAGCGGCGTCCCCGCGAGGCCGGCGGAATGCGCGCTTCGTAGCAGGGCCGCGTGAGTCCTGCGCCACGGACCTCGTCCGAGCGGTTCGGATCCGTCAGCGTCACGCGCGGCTCGTTGTGCTAAGTTGCACGTCCGCAGACGTGCGCGCCTCAGGTCTCTTGGTCGGGGCGTATGACTGCAATCGACGACAAGTACGCGGCGCTCGGAGCCGCGGGCGGTGTCCTCGGATCACCGACGAGCGCGGAGCAGCCGTGTCCCGACGGGATCGGACGTTTCCGCCACTATCAGCACGGATCGATCTACTGGACGCCATCGACGGCAGCGCACGAGGTGCACGGAGCCATCCACGGATTGTGGTCGTCCGTGGGATGGGAGACGAGCACGCTCGGCTATCCAACCAGCGACGAGATGGATACGCCGCACCATTTCGGCCGCGTCAGCCACTTTCAGCACGGATCGATTTACTGGGACGCCGGGCGGGGGCCGTACGAGGTGTTTCCCCGGCCGGCGTTCGCTCCAGTGCCTGCTGCTACACACGGGCGATCGATTCACTGCGTGTCGCGAAGCGCAGACAAACTCGATGTATTCGGCACCGATGTCGACGGCGCCATCGTGACGGCGGCATGGGAACCATCCTTCACGGACGGTTGGCACGGATGGTGGGATCTCAAGGCGGCCGGGCAGCACCCGGAGCGCCGGTCACCTGTGTGTCCCGCAGTTCCGACAAGCTGGATGCGTTCGTCGTCGGGATGGACGGGCGAGTCTGGACTGCGGCCTGGGAGCCTGCGTTCCCGGATTGGTGGCACGAGCGGTGGCCGATAGGCGACTGGACGCGACGTTGATCAACAATGCATGGACGCGGTTCCTACGCATCGCCAGTTTCGCCGAACGATTGCGGGATCCCCGCCGCGACGCCATGCGCGTAGACTCAGGCCGGCCATCGCACAGCAACGTCCGCCGCCCGGGATTGCTGGCGCGCGCCTATGTTGGTTCAGTCGCCGGTGTCGGGGCGGCGGTGGTGGCCACGCTGGTCTTGCGCGGCTGGATGGGCGCCAGCCTCTCACTCTTCTTCTTCCCGGCAGTTGTGCTGTCGGCGATTTACGGCGGCTTCGGCCCGGCACTGCTCGCGACGATGCTGTCGACGTTGTGCCTCGCCTTTCTTTTCATTCCCCCGCGATTCTCCTTGAACATCGGCAGCGACGACGCGCTGCGACTGCTGGTCTTTGCCATCGTGTCGTACGCGACCGCCTGGGTGAGCTCGGCGCGGCGCCGCGCTGAGGAGGCGGAGCGCCTTGCGCTGGCAGACCTGCAGGGCGCGTTGGACGTGATGCGCCGGGTCAGCGCCTGGCCGTTGGTCGCTGACGCCGACACCTCGACGAGCATGCGCCAGATTCTCTCGCATGGCGCCACGGCACTGGGCGCGACGACGGCGGTGGCGGTCTGGATGGCCGAAGAGGAACCGTGGGTGTACGTCACGAGCGCTCGTCCTGGCGACGATCCGACATCGCGGCAGCCTCCGGCGCATTTCGTCCAACTCCTGAACGGGGACCGCACCGCAACCGCGATCTACGAGATCAGCAGAGCGCCGCACGTCGTTCCCGAGCCGATCCGCGCGCTGCTGCCTGGGGGCCTGGCCGCCGAAGTGCCGTTTCACACCGAGCACGTCGCGGGGCGCGTGTTCTTCGGCGGCCTGGGAACCGACGCGGACCCCCAGGCCCTCATCACGCCCGCGGAGGTGATCGCGCGTGAGATCGGAAACTCGCTGGCGCATCTATACGTGGCGGAGCGCAGCCGGGCGCTCGCGGTTCGTGAGGATCGCCTGCGTCTGTCCCGCGATCTGCACGACGGCGTCCTGCAGGCGCTCACCGGCATACGACTGGAGCTGCAGGATATCGCTGAGGACTGCGCCGCACACCCGGGTGTCAAGGATCGGTTGCTCGCCGCCGAGCGCGCGATGGCGCTGGAGCAGCGCGAGCTCAGACGATTCATCGACGGCCTGAAACCGGACACTCCCGGTGCGCCGACAGGCACGCTGCGCGCATCACTCGAGGCCGCAGCCGCGCGCCTGACAGGGGAGTGGAAGACGCCGATCACGGTTCGCGTCACCCCGGGCGAATTGGCGCTGCCATCGGCGCTCGATCATGAGGTGCGCCTGATGACCCACGAGGCGATCATCAACGCCTTGAAGCACGGTCATCCGTCGCGCGTCGACGTCGCCATGCTGGCGGAAGACAGAGACCTTCGGCTCACGGTCACGGACGATGGCCGGGGCTTTCGATTCCATGGCACGCTCGATCACGAGGCGCTCCGCCGGGAGAACGTCGGCCCGGCCAGCCTGCGTGAGCGCGTGAGCGGCCTGGGGGGACGACTCTCGATCACCTCGGCCCCCACCGGGTCCCGGGTGGAGATCATTCTGCGGCGCTAGCTAGACCAGCCCCTTCTGCTGCGCGAAGAGCAATAGCTCCACGCGCCCCGTCACGCCGACCTTTTCATAGATGTTATGCAGGTGCACCTTCACGGTGGCCTCGGTGATGGCCAGGCGCTCGCCGACGGCCCGGTTCTTGAGGCCCTGCGCGACCATCCGGATGATTTCGATCTCTCTGGCGGTGAGCGTGCGCGAGAGTGCGCCGCGCACCGTCTCGCGCTCCAGCACGGACTTCAACGCGCGGGACACAGTCTCAGAAGCGAGGCATTCCTCGCCGCGATGCACCCGTCTGACGCAGTCGATGAGCTGCTGCGGCGCAGCATCCTTCATCACCAGACCGGTGGCTCCGAGCTTGATCGCTTCCACCACCTGGGCGTCTGATATGGCCGCGGTCAGCAGCACGACGCGACAGGCGGGATAGTCTCGCCGAAGTGCACCGAGCAGATCGAGTCCACTGCTTTGGGGCATCCGGAGATCCGTCACGACGACGTCGGGAGCACGCGCGGCGGCTGCCTGCAGCGCGTCCTCGGCGCACCCGCACGCGGCCACCACCTCGAAGTCGTCGTGCCTCAGAAACAGATGTTCGAGACCCTGCAAGACGATCGGGTGGTCATCGACGAGGATCACGCGAATGCGCATGCGCTGACTCGTATAGTCCAAGCGGTGTAGGGCGGGTTACTGCTTTGCATCTATTTACGCGCGCCGCCTGATCAGATAGTACGCAAGGTCACATCGTTCATCAAACATGTGGCTGATCCTCCTTGCGGCCGCGTCGCTCTTGGCCTCTCGTCCGTGGCGCGTCCGGGATGACAACTGGTTCCAGGAGAGCGCTCTCCTGGCGGCGGTTCTCGCCGGCGCGATGCTGATCGCGGGCCTGTGACTCCCCGACGACACGGTGCCCGGGCGCGCGGCCTGCCGGAGTCCCGCCGTCGCTCCGCCGGGTCTGCATCGCAGCATGCAGGGTCGCATGGAAGAGTTGCCAGGATCGCTTCAGCGCTCGGACTGGCGGTTCTCGTTGCAGCGACCGTTCTGTTCCTGGCCGTGACCCTGCTCGCCATGCGGGCGGCTCGCCGAGCGACAGGCCGTTCTGACCATCGGCTACAACCAAAGACGTAGTCGAGCCTAATGCGTGGCGCGTATGTTCACGCGGCTCGAAACGCGAGACGATGTGCTGTCCGACTCGTCATGGCGTCTCGCGATTGTGACGACCTGCTCACATCGGAGCAGGGCATTCAGCGCTCGTCGATTGGACTGGCGCTACGGGGCTGAGATGACCGCCAGGCATTCCGCTTCGCCTCGGAACCGGACACCCGTGCGTCGCCGGCACGTCGGGCCGCGGCCTCCGCAAGCAGCCGAATGAGATGAGGAAAACCTGCGGCGCCCCAAGCGCCATCGGCCGGCTCCCACCGCGCCACTGGACCAACCGGCGGCTGGAGCCTGATGCCAGCTCTGGCCTGTTTCGGGATGGACTGATTGGCGGTCTGAGTTACCTTCATCCGGCCGGTCCCGAGCAACCGTGCGCTTACTCCGCACTCGACGTCGGAGCACGAGATCTGAAGTGCAGTGGCTGGCGGGTGACGAGGTGTTCGTGGGCATGGAGCGCGATCACGCTGGCTGCCGGTGCAGAAGCCGGGATCGCGGCACTGGTGCTCGACGGATTCGTTCGCGTGCTCGACGCTCAGTCAACGAGCATCGAGGCGCTCTTCGCGGAGCAAATGCGGGAGACGGAACGACACCTGCGCGGCACGACAGGTGGACATGACCTTGCGATGTGTATCACCGATGCGAGGGCGCTGCTCCAGCGGGTAGTCGAGTACGTCCGCATCCCGTCACGTTCGAGGCTGGCGCCGCTGCTCGACCGGACGGCCGCGATGTTGACGCGCCTGAGCGCTGCGGGTCTCGCTGCCTATCCCGGCTATCTCATCATCCTCGGCATTCACCTGTTGCTGCTTCAGGAACAGGCCGGGTCCGGGCAGACGGATGCGGCGCAGGACCTCGTCGCCAGGATCCAGGCAGGAATGGATCACCACGATGGCATGGTGAGACGGGTGCAGGCGGAAACCGATCCCCGCCTGATGGTGCTCTCCGAGAACGTGGTTCGGACGACCATGGCATCGCGGCGGCGCCTCGGCGCTGCCGACGCGCCGTATGGGTATGATGACGGCGTCGTCGTCTACTACCACTACCGGCAACCGGCAGCCGGCGGCGAACTGACCGGTTACACGGCACTGCGCGATGGCCACTGGGTCCGGCCGGAGAAGTTACCGCCCGATCTCCATTCCCGGTGTCCCGACGGTGCGTTCATCGATTGGGACGCGCGGCGACTGGGCCTGATCACGACGATCCTGGGGCCCGCGACCGAGGTCATCGCGTTGATGAGGCGCGCCACGGCGACACCGAAAGTGACCCTGCTTCGGACGCGCGCGCAAGAAGGTCACGCAAACCCCTGATCTCCCGATGGTCGGCACCGCGCGATCGGTTCGGATTGCCGGCGCACGGATATCCGAGTGAGCGGGCGCCAGCAGCCAGCTTCGATATAATCGATCCGGGTGTGGCGGGGAAGTCCCGCTGCAGGTAGGCTGGGTGGTCGGGCCGCCATCCCCTGGCAGGTCCGTCATCGATGCCACACCCACGTTCGCGTCTCGCGCACTTTCTCTTCGACAACTCACTCCTCCTCGTCGCGGGTACCGTAGCCGCGTTGATCTGGGCCAACGTGGACCAGGCGAGCTACGCCCGTGTCGCGCATCCACTGCATTTCTGGGTGAACGACGTGGGCATGGTGTTCTTCTTCGCGCTGGCGGCGAAGGAGGTCTTCGAGGCGACGCTCCCGGGGGGCTCCCTGGCCTCGCCGCGGCACGCCCTGTCGCCGCTGGCGGCTGCCGCGGGCGGAATGGCCGCGCCCGCGCTGATCTACAGCGCGCTCGTGGCGGCGATGGGACCTCCAGAACTGGCGCGCGGGTGGGCGATTCCTTGTGCCACGGACATCGCGTTCTCGGCCATGGTGGCGCGGGCGATCTTTCCGGCCAGGCATCCGGCGATCCCGTTCCTCCTGCTGCTGGCGATCGCGGACGATGCCCTCGGGCTGATCATTCTGGCCGTGTTCTATCCGTCCGCACCGTTGTCGCTCACCTGGGTCGTGACGCTGATGACGGCCGCGGTGGTCGTCGCCGTGTGGCTGCGCCGCCGCCGGACACCGAGCTTCTGGCCGTACGTCGCCGCCGCAGGGTCGCTGTCGTGGGCCGCACTGTACCTCGGAGGCCTGCATCCTGCACTGGCCCTCGTGCCCGTCGTCCCGTTCATGCCGCACTGCGCGCGGGATCTCGGGATCTTCGACTCCCGCGAAGACAGCCGGACGGACACGCTGAACAGGTTCGAGCACTGGTGGGCGAAGCCGGTGCAGGTGATTCTGATGCTCTTCGGGTTTGCCAACGCCGGCGTCGCGTTCGAATCGATCGGGCCGGGCACGTATTACGTGCTGGCAGGCCTCCTCGTCGGTAAGCCGGCGGGCGTGCTCGTGATGACGGGCGCGGTGCGGCTCGCAGGTGCGCGCTTGCCAAAGGGACTTCACACCGCCGATCTCCTGGTGGTGGGCATCGTCGCCTCGATGGGATTCACCGTCTCGCTGTTCTTTGCCACCGCCGCGTTTCCCGGAGGCACTGCGCTGGCGGAGACGAAGATGGGGGCGGTGCTCAGCTTTGCCGCGGCGCCGCTGGCCCTCCTGCTGTCCCGGATCGTCCGGCGCTCACCCCGTGGTCGTGCCGTCCACGAGCATGCGCGCGAGGTCTGACGCGACGCCTGGAGGATTCGAAGATGACGCCGCTGACTGCCAGTCGCTTTCTTCACACCGCCGCGGTCCACTTACGTGGCGCGGCGCGCGATGGCCGGCACACCGCCGAGAGTCGCTGGTGACGGCGCCCTCCGCAAAGCGCCGCGCCCGGCCGGACGTCCAGCCGGGCGCGACGCCGTACACACGGCGCTATCGCCGCGTCTGCTTTTCGATCGCGACGTAGTCGACGCGCGTCGACTTGCCCGTCGCCTTGAACGACAGCGCGACGGCTCCCGCGCCCGCGGTCGATCCGCCGGAGATGTTGGAATACACGCCTTTCCGGCCGACCGACATGTCGAACAGGTTCAGCGTATCGTTCCCCTTGTTCACGGTCGTGGGTTCACCGCCATCGACGAACAGACGGGCGTCGACCGTATCGAAGATGTTGACTCCGATCGTGTCGTTGCCCTGCAGCGTGGCGATGCCGACCTTCTCGATGTCGGCTGCCGGCATGTTCAGGGCCCTGCTCAGACCCACCTGCACGGACAGCATCGTCGTGACGGTCACCGCGACGCTGTCGTCGGCGGCGCTGCCAATCGTCGTCACGGTATCGTCACCGGTGAGCGGATTGACGGTGAACACACCGGCGTTGCTGAAGTTGACCGTCTGTCCCGAGCCCTCGAGGGTGAAGCTGCCGGCGGCCGGTCCCGACGGGGTATAGCCCAGCGTGTCGCTGCCGGCCGTCAGATTCACGGTGAGGGTCTGCCCGTTGCCGTTCACGTTCACGACCGGAATGCCGGAAATGCCGATCACGCCGGTCGCTGAGACGCTGGCGAAGCCCTGTATCGTCCGCGCGGCGAGATCCATGACCACTGGGCCGGCCGCCGCGTTCGTCGTCTCGCCAGGGAGCGTCAGCGAGAACTGCGCGATCGTCACTTTGAGCGGCGCGGTGGGCGGGCCCACGTTGCCGGCGCCGTCTTCCAGCGTGGCAGTGAGGTTGTACACGCCGTCGCTCAGCGAGGGCACCGTGAACTGCCAGACGTTGGGGCTGACGACCACGAATTGTGCGACCTGCACGTTTGCCCCCGCCGGCAGCTTCTGTGCGTACACCCTCACCAGGCCCGGCGCGTTGACGCCGATGCTGAACGAAGGCGTGCTGAACGTCGTGATGTCGTCATCGTCGATGCCGCCGCTGTCGCTCGACGCCAGCAGGTCGAGCGGACCCAGCGCGCCGGGCCCGGGCGCCGTGGTGTCGAGAGTGACGAGCAACGCGAACGATTCGCCGCCCTGACCGACGGCGTGCACGGTTCCACCGCCGATCGCATCGGAGTTGTCGACGACCACGACCCGCGCGGTGATGAAGTTGAGTCCTTCCGTCAGCGGCGTCGTGAAGGTGAACGTGAAGATGCCGGGCTGTCCAGCGACTGGCGTCGCGCGCCCGACCGCCGTGCCGTTGCGATAGATCTCCACCTTGTAGCCCGGCGGGTCGTCTGCCAGTGACGCGGTGCCGTTGTCAGGCGAGAACGCCAGCGGCGCGAGCGGGTTGAGATCGACCGCGAGCGTGATCGTCGGCATCGGATCGTTGGTGATGTTATCGAGCCCGTTGCCGCCGGTATCGTCCGCGGCGGCGAGCGACAGCCCGAAGGGCGTCGGGGCGGGCGTGTTGAGGATGTCGAGATCGTAGACGTTGATCGGCGGTGCCTGCCCGGGTTCAGCGAACACGCGGAGGAAGTACGCCTCTCCGGCCACCGCGGGAATCGTGAGCGTCTCG
This sequence comes from Vicinamibacterales bacterium, assembly GCA_035699745.1. Classification (NCBI taxonomy): domain Bacteria; kingdom Pseudomonadati; phylum Acidobacteriota; class Vicinamibacteria; order Vicinamibacterales; species Vicinamibacterales bacterium. The sequence continues at coordinate 36,999 of DASSPH010000061.1, read as the reverse complement.
AGGTTGTTGCTGTCGAGGCCTGTCGACGACGTGGCGACGGCGTTGTTGAACTTGTCACGCACCTGGATATCCAGATCCGACAGGCGGCCGTTGTAGGTGATGCGGAAGGCCAGCTTCCCCGTGGAGTGGGCGACCACCTTGAAGAAGTCTTCGTCGGTGTCCGAGTGGATGGTCAAGTTCTGATTGTTGTAGCTGCCGAACGAGCCAAGGACGGATGCGACCCCTGGATCCCACGCATCATTGGGCTCCATCGGGTCGGCGAAGGCGCCGAGGATCGAGAACGCGTCGAAGTATGTGGTCTGGCCGCCGCTCGGCGGGTTGGTGCCGTTGTTGCCGGTCCAGATCGCGTAGCCGATGCCGTCGGCCGCGGCCGTGCCGTTGTACTCGCCGATGCGCAGCGTATTGGGCCCGGCGTCCGCTCCGCCGCAGGTCGGCAGCGTGCCGAAGCGGCAGGGGGCGTTCAGGTCCGGATCCATCGCGGCGTCGCTGACTCTGAAGTCGAAGGTGAACGTCTCGCCGCCGTCCCGGCTCACCGTCGCGTACTGGTCGAGCATCAGCGTGCCGGCGGCATTGGTCAGTCCACGGCGCGTGTCCCACCAGGTCACGACGAGGTTGCCGAGCTGGTCGATCGCCCCGGTCGGGTACGCCTGCAGCGTGCCGACGGGGCCATGGCTGATCGTGCTGACGGTCCAGCTCAAGCCGTCGTCCGATGAGCGCGCCAGGATGATGTCGCCGCCGTCACCCGAGGTGAAGTCGTCGTTCGGGTCGTGATTCGCCACGACGTACACCTGCCCGGTGCGGACCGGATCGGGAATCACGAATCCCTGATTGGCGCCCTGCATCCAGAAGGTGGTATTCGGGATGGCGGTGGCAGCCGCCGACTGCACGTTACACGTGACCGCCGCGGTGAAGGAGGTCTTCTGAAATCCCGCGGCGGCCTGGAACTGGGCCCCGCCCGTGGTGTCGCGCAGCACGAACATGGGCGCCGTCGCCGAACCGCACGTGTCGCTGTGATACGTGGCGTAGACGTCGCCGTTCGGCGCAACGGCGATGTGCGATGGCCAGACGAAGCCTTCGCCGCCGTCGATCGCCGCAGGGGCCGACCACGTCGCGCCGCCGTTGGTCGAGCGCGTGAACATCACCTGAGACGGGCCGTCGAGCCTCGTCCAGATCACGTACAAATTGTCGCGGAACGGGCTGGACGGGTTGCTGTCGGCGACGATCCATTCCTTGTCGTCGAAGTTCAGCGCGCCGCCGCTCACCTCGATCGGATTCCCGACGGTGGCACCGGTGGTCGCGTTGATTTGTTGAACGAATGCGGAGATGTCGACGCGATTCGCCGGCACGGCGTTGTCGTTGCCGCAGAGCAGGTAGCTGAAGAACAGCCGGCCCTGCGAATCGAACGTGACCGACGCGTCGCCGCAGCCGCTCCACGACGCGATCGTGCCGTAGACCGGCACGTTGGTGGTCGCAGTCACCGTGGTCGGAAACGTCACGCCGAAGTCGGTGGAAATTGCGACCGACAGGCCCCGCGCCACCGCGATGATATTCGGACTGAGCGGGTTGACGGCCGCCGACGTGGGTTCGTTGCCGCCAAGGCCCGTGCGGACGTCCGTGGCCGTCTGCGTGAGTACGGGCACCAGGGCGACCATCGCCAGCGCCATGATCACCTTTCGCGCAGACCCGTACACTTGGGGACGCGATCGACTCTTCATGTGAGCCTCCTCGTGAAAGCGGATTTCGAGTTTCGGTGAACGCCCTAGAAGGGTCTGTCCGGACGACCGCGACGGGTATCGTGTTCGCACGAAGCCGCAGCCGCCTCGCCTGTTGAGCGATAACTGGTGTAACGGCTCGCACCCTCCAACCGAACAGACATCGGGCGGTGAGCCGGACCTCGGATTGCCACGTTGGGTGTCACCGGACTGGCGGGACGGCGGACGTTGGTCGTGTGCGCGGCCCTGTTGGAAATCGTCGGATGTTGCGCGTCTATGCGTCGAACGGCACGACCTGGACCGCGGCGTCGCGCACCTCTTCGAGAAACCGGTTCAGGGTCGACCCTTTCCAGAGGATCTCGAGGCGCGAGCGCGCCGACTGGCCGAAGATGACGTGCGTGATCCCCTCGCGCTTGGCGAACGCAATCAAGCCGTCAGCCGGCCGATCCGCCTTGACCCGGACGACGGTCGCGCCGAGACTCTCGGCCAGCGCCAGGTTTCGTGCCAGCGCTTCACGATCCGCCGGCTCGATGTGGCCCGGCGCCTCCCGGGGTGTCTCGACATAGACGGCGTACCACCGTGCACCCAGTCTGCCGGCGATGCGGGCGCCGGTCCGCAGCACGCGGGGCGCCTGCGCCGCGGAACTGGTGCAGACCATCACCCGTTCGGGGATCAACCCGGGCTCCAGGCCTTCGCGCTGCCGGTAGGAGGCCGCTTTCGCACCCACTTCATCGGCCACCGCACGCAAGGCAAGCTCGCGCAGGGTCGAGAGATTCCCTTCGGTGAAGAAGTGGGTGAGCGCCTGCTCGACCTGCTCAGGCTTGTAGACCTTGCCTTGGCGCAGCCGGCTGCGCAACTCCTCGACCGTGATATCCACGTTGACGACTTCGTCGGCTCGCGCGAGAAACGTGTCGGGCACGGTTTCGCGGACCCGGATGCCGGTGACGCGCCCGACGGCGTCGTTCAGCGTTTCGAGATGCTGAATGTTGACCGCGGTGAGCACGCCGATGCCGTGATCGAGCAGCTCGATCACGTCCTGGTAGCGCTTCTCGTGCCGGCCGCCGGCGGCGTTGCTGTGCGCGAGCTCGTCGACGACGCACAGCTCGGGGCGGCGGGCGAGAATGGCGTCGAGATCCATTTCCTCCAGGACGACGCCGCGGTAGGGGACCGCGCGCCTGGGAACGACCTCCAGATCGCGGAGCTGCGCCTCTGTTTCAGCGCGCCCGTACGTCTCCACCAGCCCGATCACGACGTCGACCCCCTGCCGCCGCTCCCGGTGCGCATCGCGCAGGAGCGCGTACGTCTTGCCGACACCAGGCGCCGCCCCGATGTAGATCCGCAGCCGCGCCCGTTCCGCGTGCTGCATGCGCGCGAGCAGTTGCTCAGGAGTGGGGCGATCCTCGGCCACGATCGCCATCGTACGGGCCGGCCTGATCGATCGCACGGTCTTAACGGAGTTTTTACGGAGTTTTGATCGCTCCGTTACGGTCACCGGGCCGATGCTGAAGCCATGGATATCGTGCGTGGCACCAGGAAGGGGATCTGGTAATGGGCGACGCGGCGTTCATCGCGATCACACTGCTGTTCTTCCTCGCCGCCGCCGCGTACGTCTCCGGCTGCGAGCGCCTCAGGTGAGCCGCCCATGACCGGCGAGCTCTTCATCGGACTGCTGATCGCCGTCGGGTTGCTGATCTATCTGCTCGCGGCGCTGCTGTATCCCGAACGTTTCTGACGGTGCTGGCATGACTGCAAACGGCTGGCTGCAGATTGCGCTCTTCATCGGCGTCATCGCCGTCCTCACCAGGCCGTGCGGCCGGTACATGGCCCTCGTCTTCGCTGGCCGCCGAACCTGGCTGGATCGCGCGCTGCGTCCGATCGAGCGCCGCATCTATCGGGTGTGCGGGATCGACTGGTATCACGAGATGCCGTGGACCGAGTATGCGGCCGCCTTGCTCACGTTCAGTTGTATCTCGATGCTGGCGCTGTATGCGCTGCAACGGTTCCAGGGCTGGCTGCCGTTCAACCCGGAGGGGTTGCCGGCGGTGTCGACGTACTCGTCCTTCAATACGGCGGCGTCGTTCGTCACCAACACGAACTGGCAGGCGTATGCCGGCGAGACGACGATGAGCTACCTGACCCAGATGGCGGGGCTCGCGTACCAGAACTTCGTGTCGGCCGCGGCAGGCATGTCGGTGGCGATCGCCCTGGTCCGCGGCATCGCCAGGCGCGAGAGCGGCACGCTCGGCAACTTCTGGGTCGACACGACGCGCGGGTTGCTGTGGATCCTGCTGCCGCTCTGCAGCGTCATCGCCCTGCTGTTCGTCTCGCAGGGCGCGGTCCAGAACCTGAAGCGCTATGACGTCGTGCACCTGGTCGATGGCAGCGGCACGCAGACGATCGCCCAGGGCCCCGTCGCGTCTCAGGAGGCCATCAAGCAGCTCGGGACCAACGGCGGCGGCTTCTTCAACGCGAACAGCGCCCACCCGTTCGAGAATCCGACGCCGCTGACCAACTTCGTCTCCATGGTCATGATCTTCCTGATTCCGGCCGGGTTGACCTGGACTCTCGGGGAGATGACGGGGTCGCGCCGGCATGGGTGGGCCGTCTGGGCGGCGATGGCGTCATTGTTCCTGGTGGGCGCGGCCGCCGCGTACTGGGCTGAAGCGCGGGGCAACCCTCTTCTCGGGCTGTCCGGCGGCAACATGGAAGGCAAGGACGTGCGGTTCGGCATCGCCAATTCGGCGCTGTTCGCGACCGTGACGACGGCGGCCAGCGGCGGCGCGGTGAACGCGATGCACGATTCGTTCACCCCGCTGGGCGGCCTCGTCCCGCTCACCAACATTCTGCTCGGTGAAGTCGTCTTCGGCGGCGTCGGGGCGGGCCTCTACGGGATTCTCGTCTTCATCATCCTGACGGTGTTCATCGCCGGACTGATGGTTGGCCGCACCCCGGAGTACCTGGGCAAGAAGATCGAAGCCTACGACGTCAAGATGGCGATGCTCGCGATCCTGATCGTCCCGTTGACGATTCTGACGCTGACCGGCATCGCGGTCCTGTCGTCTGACTTCGGGACCTCGAGCGTGCTCAATCAGGGGCCGCACGGACTGAGCGAAATCCTGTACGCCTACACGTCGGGAGCCGGGAACAACGGCTCCGCATTCGCCGGTCTGTCGGCCAACACGCACTGGTACAACGCGACGATCGGCGCCGCGATGCTGCTCGGCCGCTTCATGGCGATCATCCCGATGCTCGCGCTGGCCGGCAATCTGGCCGCCAAGAAGACTGCGCCGGTCTCGCTCGGAACGTTCCCCGTCACCACGCCGCTCTTTTCCGCCCTGCTGGTCGCCGTGATCGTCATCGTCGGCGCACTGACGTTCTTCCCGGCGCTGAGCCTCGGCCCGATCGTGGAGGAGCTGCTGATGCACCGAGGAAAGGTCTTCTGAAGCCGTGTCAGGCACGCGCTCGTCAGCGGCGTCGAGATTCGATCCGAGGCTCGTTCGCGGCGCCCTCGTCGCGGCGCTGTGGAAGCTCAATCCGGCAACGATGGCCCGCACCCCGGTGATGTTCGTCGTGGAAGTCGGCGCGGTGCTGGTGAGCGGCCGGTTCGTCGTCGATGTGGCGCTCGGGCGCGGCGGCCTCCTGTTCGAGGGGCAGATCGTTGCGTGGCTATGGCTGACCGTGCTGTTTGCGAACTTCGCGGAAGCGATGGCGGAGGGACGCGGCAAGGCGCAGGCCGACACGCTCCGCCGCGCCAGGACGGATACCCTCGCCAATCGCGTGGTCTATGGCAACGCCATCGAGCGGGTCCCTGCGGCACGGCTGCTGCGCGGGGACCTGGTGATGGTCTCGGCAGGCGAGGTGATCCCCGGCGACGGCGAGATTGTCGAGGGCGTGGCCTCGGTGGACGAATCGGCGATCACCGGCGAATCGGCTCCGGTGATCCGCGAGGCGGGCGGCGACCGCTCAGCGGTGACCGGCGGGACGCGGGTGCTGTCGGACTGGATCAAGGTCCGGATCACCGCCAATCCGGGGGAGACCTTTCTCGATCGCATGATCGCGCTCGTCGAAGGCGCCGCGCGCCAGAAGACGCCGAACGAGATCGCGCTGAACATCCTGCTGTCCGGCCTCACGATCGTCTTCCTGGTGGCAGTCGTCACGCTCGAACCGCTGGCGATCTACTCGAACGCGCCGCAGAGCGTCTTCGTGCTGGTGTCGCTGCTGGTCTGCCTCATCCCGACGACGATTGGAGGACTGCTCTCCGCGATCGGCATCGCCGGCATGGACCGCATGGTGCAGCACAATGTCCTCGCGATGTCGGGGCGGGCCGTGGAAGCCGCCGGCGACGTCCACACGCTGCTGCTGGACAAGACGGGGACCATCACGCTCGGGAACCGTCAGGCGGCCGAGTTCGTTCCTGTTCCGGGGCGGACCGATCGGCAACTCGCGGATGCGGCGCAGCTGGCGTCGCTCGCCGACGAAACTCCCGAGGGCCGCTCCATCGTCGTGCTCGCCAAGGAGCGCTACGGTCTGCGCCAGCGCGAGTTGTCGCCGCAGCGAGCCACCTTCATTCCGTTCTCGGCGACCACCCGGATGTCGGGCATCGAGGTGGACGGGCGCGATATTCGCAAAGGCGCGGCGGACGCGATCGAGCGGTATGTCGCCCAGCGTGGCGGCGCCGTCCCGGACGCGCTGCGTACCATCGTGCAGCGCGTCGCGCGATCCGGGGGGACGCCGCTCGTCGTGGCAGAGAACGCGCAGGCGCTCGGCGTGGTGCACCTGAAAGACGTGGTGAAGGGCGGCATGCGCGAACGGTTCGCCCACCTGCGGGCCATGGGCATCCGCACCGTCATGGTCACGGGGGACAATCCCCTGACCGCCGCGGCAATCGCGGCAGAAGCCGGCGTCGACGACTTTCTCGCCGAAGCGACGCCCGAGGCGAAGCTGGAGCTGATCAAGCGCGAGCAGGCGCAGGGGAAACTCGTCGCGATGACTGGCGACGGCACCAACGACGCTCCCGCGCTGGCGCAGGCGGATGTCGGGGTGGCGATGAACACCGGGACGCAGGCGGCGAAAGAGGCCGGCAACATGGTCGACCTCGACTCGAACCCGACGAAGCTCATCGAAGTCGTCGAAGTCGGCAAGCAGCTGCTCATTACGCGCGGTGCGCTCACCACGTTCTCGATCGCGAATGACGTAGCCAAGTACTTTGCGATCATCCCGGCCATGTTCCTGACCGCGTTCCCCGGGCTCGCCGCCCTCAACGTCATGGGTCTGCGCTCGCCGCAATCGGCGATTCTGTCCGCGGTCATCTTCAATGCGGTGGTCATCGTCTGTCTGGTGCCTCTAGCGCTGAAGGGGATCCCGTATCGGCCGCAGGGCGCCGAGGGCCTGTTGCGCCGCAACCTGCTGGTCTATGGCGTGGGCGGCCTGGTCGCGCCGTTCGTCGGCATCAAGGCCATCGACGTCCTGATCGCCGCGCTCGGACTGGGGTGACGTCATGTCGAACATCGGTTTCGAGATTGCCTCGGGGATTACCGCCGCTGCCGGGATCACGATCGGCGTGGTGCGGCGGCTCTATGTCGCGATGGCCTTCACGGTGGCGACGACGCTCGTGTGCGGGCTCGCCTACCCGCTGCTGGTCACCGCGGCCGCCCAGGCGTTGTTTCCGGCGCGGGCGAACGGATCGTTGATCGACCGGCACGGGGTCGTGGTCGGGTCGGCGCTCATCGGGCAGCGCTTCTCTGGCCCGGGCTATTTCTGGCCGCGTCCATCGGCGGCGGGAGACGGCTACGATGCGGCGGCGTCGGGCGGTTCGAACCTCGGTCCGACGAGCGCGGCGCTGGTCGCGAGAGTGGCGGCCGAGCGGGATCGGCTCCAGGCCGCCAATCCCGGAGCGGCGGTGCCGATCGAACTGGTGACGGCATCGGCATCCGGTCTCGATCCGCACCTGTCACCTGCGGCGGCTGAGTTCCAGGTACCGCGTGTGGCGCGCGACCGGGGCGTCAGCGAGGCCGGGATCAGGCGGCTCGTCGCGGAGCTGACGGAGCCGCGGCAGTTTGGCGTGCTGGGGGAGCCGCGGGTGAACGTTCTGCTGCTGAATCTGGCGCTCGACGAGCGCTACTCGGGATCGGCGAAACGATAGCCGACCCAGGGCTCGGTCACGATGTAGCGTGGACGAGAGGGATCCCGCTCGAGCTTCTTTCGAAGTGATCCGAGCAGGACGCGGAGGTGCTCGGGCTGATCGACGGCGTGCGGGCCCCAGATCGCCTTGAGAATGGCTCGATGCGTCATGACCCGGCCGGGGTGCTGCGCCAGGAACACCAGCAGCTCGAACTCCTTGGGTGTCAGCCGCAGCTTGTCCCCCGCGCGCGTGACCGTGTGACGATCGCGATCGATCACCAGCTCACCGCGGACGAGCAGGCCCTGGCTCGAGGGAGCCGACTCCACCCGGCGCAAGGCCACGCGAATGCGCGCCAGGAGCTCCTCGGCGCCGAACGGCTTGGTGACGTAGTCATCGGCCCCCGCATCCAGCGCGCCGACCTTGTCGCGCTCGCCGCCGCGAGCGGAGAGCACGATGATCGGCATCGACCGTCCGTCACGCAGCAGCCGGCAGACCTCGACGCCATCGAGGTCCGGCAAGCCGAGATCGAGGATGATCAAGTCCGGCTCGAGCCGCTCGACGCTCTCGAGGCACGCTTTCGCCGACATGGCCGTGGATACCTCGTAGCCGCGCGCACGCAGGAGGGGGGCGGTGGTGGCCAGAATCGCCGGCTCATCGTCCACGATCAGCACGCGTGAGGGCATGGCTATGAGACCGGTGCGCTGGCGGCGCGCACCGGCGCGGGCACGGCAATCGTAAACTGCGCTCCACCGTCCAGGGCGTTCTCGCACCAGATGCGGCCACCCTCTGCGGCGAGCAGACCGCGCGTGATCGCCAGACCCAGACCGGTGCCGGTGGCGTGCCGCGTCTTCGGGCTCCGGTAGAACGGCTCGAACACGTGATCGAGGTCGGACGCGTCAAGACCAGGGCCATGATCGCGGACCGCAAAGTGGGCACCGTCATCGTCGGTCCAGGCGCGCACGGCGATTGGCGCCGCGGCGGGCGAATACCGGACGGCGTTCTCGAGCACGTGCGCCAGGGCGGTGGACGTCAGCCTGGGATCGATGGAGATTTCGTGCTCACTGTCGGCGTCGATGCGGAGTGTGTGTGCGCTCAGGGCTGGACCGGCATGCGCGATGGCGGCATCGACGACGTCCGCCGGCGAGACCCACTGGCGCTCGGGGTTGACCGCAGCCGCGTCGATCCTGGCCATGTCGAGAATGTCGGCAAACAGCCGGTTCAGACGGTCCAGCTGCTGAAGCGCAAGCTGCCCCTGGCCCTGCCGCTCGTCGGCCGGAAGGCCGGGGTCCAGCAGGTTGGTGACGGCCACACGGACGGAGGTGACCGGCGTGCGCAGGTCATGGCTGAACGAGGCCAGGAGGGCCGACGCCAGATCGGCGCGCTGGCTCGCCAATTCCGCTTTCTTGCGCTCGGCGAGAAAGTGCGCGCGCTCGATTGCGATGGCGACGACACCGCCGAGCGCATCGAGCGTGCCGACTTCGAGGTGGGTGGACCTGACGGCGAGCAGGCCGAGCGGTTTCGTGCCCAGCCGCAAGGGTACCAGCGTCACGCGGGCGCCGTCCGGCCGGTCCAACCGCATGTGCCCGCCGTACGCGCGCCGACGTGCATCGTATTCGAGCGGGCCGCGCAGCCGGGCGAGCGCCTCGTCGAGTTGCTGCGCCGATGGCTCCACGGACTTCCTGCCCCCCTGGTGCAGTTCCCAGCCGTGGTCGGTGGGCAGGCAGATCGCGGCGGCGTCCACGTCGAACCGAAGCGCCACGTAGCGCGCGACGTCGGCGACCGCGCGGCCGCTGTCGGTGGTGAGCAGAATGTCGCGGCTGAGATCGAACAGGCGCGTCACTTCCTGCTTGCTGGTCTCGGCTTCCGTTGCGCGGCGTCGCGCAACGGCGGAGAGCTGACTGGCGATGACCGCAACCACGACGAACACGAACAGCGCCACCCAGTTCTGCGGGTCGGCGATGGTGAGCGTGTAGAACGGCGGCAGCAGGAAGAAGTTGAACGCGAGCATGGCTGCCACGGCGATCGCGATCGACACGCGGAGCTGCGCGACGGTCGCCGCCATGAGGACGATGAGCAGGAAGAGCAGCGCCGCGATGGTGGGGTTGGGATGGGGCTGCGCCGTTCGCAGCACGGTGACGACCGCGGCGATGGCGACGAGCGCCGCGGTACTCACGAAGGCATCGTGCCGCCATCGCCGCACGGCCCGGAACATACGCTGGCGGGAACGCGGGGTCAAATCCAGGGAACCGTCAGATCTCCACCTGCACGCCCAGTTCGACGACGCGCTCCGGCGGCAGGCGGAAGAAGGCCGTTGCCCGGACCGCGTTGCGGGCCATCAGCACGAACAGGTGTTCCCGCCAGGTCGCCATACCCGAAACACGGCTGACAATCAGCGTCTCTCTTCCCAGAAAGTAGGTGACGTCCTGGTCGTCGAGCTCGAGCCCCTGCGCCTTCGCCTGCCGGAGCGCGGCTGGGACGTCGGGGTCTTCCATGAAGCCGTACTGCACCACGAGGTCGAAGACACCCTGGCCGAGCGACTGGAGGGCAATCTGTTCGCTGGCCGGCACATGAGGAACCGGCTGCGTTGCCACCATCAAGGTCACCACCCGTGAATGCAGCACCTTGTTGTAGCGCAAGTTGTGGGCGAGCGCCGGCGGCGTGCCGCGCGGCTGCGCCGTCATGAACACCGCGGTTCCGGGGACGCGAGCCGGGCGGCTCTCCGCCACCGTGGCCAGGAATTGCTCGAGCGGCACGGCCCGCGCCGTCAGTCGCTGTGCGACGATCTGGCGCCCGGTCTTCCAGGTGGTCATCAGCGTGAAGAGCACACCGCCTATGGCCAGCGGCAGCCAGCCGCCGTGCGCAATCTTGAGGGCGTTGGCGCCAAAGAACGCCAGGTCGATGCTGAGGAAGATCCCGGTCACCGTGAAGGCGATCCACACCGGCCACCGCCATCGCTCCGTCGCGATGACGTGAAGCAGGATCGCGGTGATGATCATCGTCAGCGTGACGGCAATGCCGTAGGCGGCGGCCAGCGCGGTTGACGACCCGAAGGCGATCACGATCGCGATGGTGCTGAGCATCAGGGCCCAGTTGACCTGCGGCACGTACACCTGGCCGATCTCGTGCGAGGACGTGTGCGCGATATCCAGACGCGGCGCATACCCGAGCTGAATGGCCTGCCGCGTCAGTGAGAAGGCGCCGGAAATCAGCGCCTGGGAGGCGATGATCGCTGCCGCCGTCGCGAGTCCGACGAGCGGGAACAGCGCCCAGTCGGGTGCCAGCAGGAAGAACGGCTGTTCGGCCGCGCGCGGATTCTGCAGCAGCAGCGCGCCCTGGCCGAAGTAGTTCAGCAGCAGCGCAGGCAGCACCAGACCGAACCAGGCCACGCGGATCGGCCGTTTGCCGAAGTGCCCCATGTCGGCGTAGAGCGCCTCCCCGCCGGTCACGACGAGGAACACGGCGCCGAGCACCGCGAATCCGTGCCCGCCGTGCTCACGGAAGAACGCCACCGCATGGCGTGGATCGACAGCGCTCAGCACCACGGGTTCACGCACGAGCCAGCGGATGCCGAGCATCGCGATGACGGCGAACCACAGCACCATGATCGGCCCGAACAGCCGGCCGATGCGATGCGTGCCGTGCCGCTGCACCGCAAACACCCCGATCAATATGCCGACGGCGATCGGAACCACGTACGGCTCGAACAGCGGCGTGGCGACCTTCAGTCCTTCGACAGCGCCGAGGACGGTGATCGCCGGCGTGATCATGCCGTCGCCGTACAGCAGCGCGGCGCCGAAGATGCCCATCAGGACGAACACGCTCCACCGCTTCGGGTTGGCGGCAGCGCGCGGCAGGAGCGCGGTCAGGGCGAGGATGCCGCCTTCCCCCTGGTTGTCGGCCCGCATGACGACGGCGATGTACTTGACGGAGATGACGACGAGCAGCGAGTAGATGATCAGCGAGAGGACGCCGAGCACGTTGGCCTGCGTGGGGGGCACGGAGTGGGATCCGAAGAAACACTCGCGCATCGCATACAGCGGGCTCGTCCCGATGTCGCCGTAGACGACGCCGATCGCGGTGAGTGTGAGAGGAAAGAGCTGTGGCGAAATGCGTCGGACGGTTGGCAGGATGCCTCCAGGAGCGCTCGCCCGCGCCTCGAGGGGAGCGGACGGTCTCCTGATTGATACCGTGGAACGGAATAAGAATTCCGTAAAGAATGGCGAGAGCGCGGCGTTGCCGCGGCGGCGGCACGCGCAGATGAATCGCGGGCCGTGAGTTGCCTAACCGGGCGTGCCCGAGCGGGTCGTCTGCTTCAACTGCTCGAGCCGCTCGACGGCCTTGGCGCGCAGGGCAGCGGCGTCGCGCGCGATGTCCACTTCTCCCGCCTGCGCAACGCCTGGAAGCCGCCGATCGAGAGCAGTGATCAGCTCCTCGAGGTCGCGGGCGAGGTCGGCCGGGTTCACCGCCGTTCGGGGCGTTGGTGTGTTCATGGAGGTCCTCACATCCGCAAGGTCTAACGCGGTCCCGCGTCCGAATCCGTCGGGTCGTCGGTGGTGATCAGCCGGTACAGGTAGTCCGTGAGGTCGCGCAGCCGCACGCCGGCCGCGTCGGGCAGCGGTCGTGCGCCTGACGGGATCGACGGAACTTCCACCGCTCCGCGGACGATGAGTGCGGCGGCAAGCACCGCGCGCGCCTGCGCTTCTGCTCGGTCCATCACGTGATGCCTCTCTCTCGAGGAAATGCTCAGCCGCCCCTGCGAACGCAGCGAAGGAACTTCAGGAAAGGAGCTTCAGCGTATCACGGTTGCGCGCCCGGGCCGTCACATCGGCGGGGCAGGATCAGGGCGAGAAATGATCGGCGGCCTGCGGCCCGCCGTGTATACTTGCGCCACCTGCTTTTCTGAGCTCTTCGGCCGACCCGGCCCGAGCCCTCACCAAAGCTTTCCTGGTGAGGGTTCGAATGGCTGTGGACTCGTCTTCACCTCTTATCACCGCCGGTTCCGTGATCCGCCGCCCGCCTGGAATCGGGGCGTTTCAATTCGTCATCCTTGCCTCGCTCAGGGCGATTCAATTGACGCGCGGGTGTTCGCCGAGGATCGGCGGCGTTCACCGGAACACCGTCGTCGCGCAGCTGGAAGTCTCGCAGGGCAAGGTCGTCCAGGCGGTTGACCGCGGACGCGTCTGAAACGGACTGGAGCACGCCATTGCAGATCACCGATTTCCGAACGCCGGCATCCGCTCCCGACCGATCGCCTGCCGTTGGCGGGGAGATCACGGGCAGTGTCGTCGAGTACGCCCGTTTCGTCGAAGTGCAGCAGCGCCGGGTGCGCATCAGCGCCGAAATCGAAGGACGCCACCGGGACAGTGGTGAACCTGCCGGCGTGAATCGGTGCGAGTACGGTCCGTGGACCCGTTGAGGTGCGACAACCTCCGACGGGCGCGCCGATGAATGTGCCGCCGCGAGGGCCGTCGCGGTCGGGCCGAATCGTGACGCTGGTGCTCGGGCAGGGGCACGGTTTCATCCGCCTGGCCGATCGCCGCCATGTCTTCTTCCACCGGAGCGACTTGTGCGAGGGGACGGGATTCAGCGATCTCGCGATCGGCGAAGTGCTCACCTTCGAGCTGCTCGAAGATCCCATCAGCGGGCCGCGCGCCCTGCGCGTCGAACGCCGCCGGCCGCGGCGCTGAGGATCCGGCCGGTCTAAGGCGCCTTCGTCGACGCTCTCCACACGCTTCCGCGACTGCCCCGCCCCTCTGCGCGAACATGAACATGAACCTCCACGGGATGCCGGGAGTGAATCTTGCTCCCGCCAGGGCAAACCTCCAGATTGGGGTGAAATAGTGGACATCTCGGTCCGTCCGGCCGTGGAAAAATCCGCGCCGGCTGGAATAATCCCCACTCGCATCGCGGACGTCGAGGACCGGCTATGGACGATGCGGCGGCTCGTGGGGAATACGCCGATGCTGGTCGTCGCCTGCAGCGTTCGCGGCCGGCGGCGCACCGTCTACGCCAAGTGCGAGCAGTTCAACCTGACCGGCAGCATCAAGGATCGGATGGCGCTGCACATTCTCGAGCGCGCCTACCGCGAAGATCGACTCCGTCCCGGTGACACCATCGTCGAAGCGACCAGCGGGAACACCGGCATCTCGTTCGCCGCCATCGGCCGCGCGCTCGGGCATCCCGTGAGGATCTTCATGCCGGACTGGATGAGCCGTGAGCGCCGGGATCTCATGACGAGTTTCGGCGCCCGCATCGTGAACGTCAGCGCCGAAGAGGGTGGTTTTCTGGGCAGCGTGCGCCGCGCGGAGGAGATGGCCGCCGCGGATCCGCGCGTCTTCCTGCCGGCGCAGTTCTCCAACATCGCCAATCCCGACGCGCACGAGACGAGCACGGGCCGTGAGATCCTCGAACAGCTCGCGCTCGCCGGGCGCGTGCCGGACGCCTTCGTCGCCGGCGTCGGGACCGGCGGTACGGTCATGGGCGTGGGGCGGTGCCTGCGCGCGCGCAGCGCCACGGTGCGCATTCACCCGGTAGAGCCCGCGGAATCGCCGACGCTGTCCACCGGCCGCAAGAACGGCCGTCACCGCATCCAGGGGATTTCCGACGAATTCATTCCGGCGGTGGTGAAGCTCGACGAGCTGGACGCGATCGTGGCCGTTCATGACGGCGACGCGATCGTGATGGCGCAGATGCTGGCGCGCGACCTGGGGCTCGGCGTCGGTATCTCCTCCGGCGCCAACCTCGCCGCCGCGCTCGCGATTCAGGACGATATGCCTGACGATGCCGTCGTCGTGACGGTGTTTCCGGACTCCAACAAGAAGTATCTGAGTACGGCGCTCCTCTGTGAAGAGCCGATTCGGGCGGGGTACGTCTCAGGCGAGACCGAATTGATCGGCTTCAGCGCGCTGCCGCGCGTCTGTTCCGGCTGTATCGATCACCGGCCCGCGCCCGCGGCAGGTCACACGCCGCCGATCAGGTAGCCGACGCCCCGCACCGGGCTCAGCAGCGGCCGCTCGGTCCGCAGTTCGATCTTCTTGCGCAGGTTGCTGATCACCACGTCGATGACGTTGGTGCGGCGATCCCAGTTGACGCCCCAGACGTGCTCGGCAATGAGACGGCGCGCCACCGGCCGTCCCGCGCGGCGCATCAGGAACTCGAGGAGGGCGAACTCCTTCGGCGTCAGATCGATCTCCCGTTTGCCGCGGTTGACCCGGCGGGTCACTGGATTGAGCGTCAAGTCAGAGACCACGAGCCGGTGGGCGTCCACGAACCCGCTTCGGCGGAAGAGGGCGCGGACGCGAGCGCTCAATTCGCTCGTGGCGAACGGTTTGGTCACGTAATCGTCGGCGCCGGAATCGAGCCCCCTGACGCGATCGGCGATACGGCCGTGAGGGGAGATCAGAAGGATGGGCGCCCTGATGCCCATGGCGCGCATCCGCCGGCAGGTCGAGAACCCGTCGCCGTCGGGCAGGGTGGTATCGAGAATCACGGAGCCATAAACGTGTCGCCGCAGCTGTTCCATGCCGGTCGCGGCATCCGGCGCCACGTCGACGGCGAATCCGTCCTGCTGAAGGCGGCGCGCGATGCTCCGCGCAATTCGGGGCTCATCCTCGATGGTGAGCACGGCACGCGAGTGATCCAGAGGCTGCGAAGCGTTCATGGCGATCCGCCGAAATGAATGATTAAAACTTCTTCATCAAGTTGGCCGGCGATCCGGCCGCGTGCTATGAAATGCTGAGCGGCGTCGGCTCGGATGTATGCCTGCCATACGTCCGGCCGGACGCAGGAGCAACCGTTGTGCCGATATCTTAGCGGGGTTGGCATGAACCGACGTGTCAGGAAAATGGGCCCCGCGCTGCCGTTGGCGCTGGGTTTCGCGGTGTGGTTGGCCGCACTCGCTGGGGTTGGCGCCAGTGTCGGAACGGACGGCACCACCCCTCCCGCCGCGAAAGAATACGCACCCTCCGGAAAATTTCCGCAGTCCACCCAGACTCCCAAGCCCCAGCCAGTCCGCACGCAGGGAAAAGGTCAGGCGACCTACGTCGGGGACCAGAGCTGCCTCGGCTGTCACGACAAGGAGCAGCCCGGGTACGAGAGGAGCCCTCACCACTGGGCTGCGGATCCGCGGACGCCGGCCGCGAAACAAGGCTGCGAAACCTGTCATGGCCCCGGCAGCCTTCACGCGGAAGACCCCGATCACATTCGCGCCGTCAACGACTTCAAGGCGATGAAGCCGGGCGAGGTCAATGCGGTCTGCGCCACCTGCCACAACCGGGGCGAGCATGCGCTCTGGGACGGCAGCCAGCACGAGCGCCGCGACGTCAGCTGCACGACCTGCCACAGCCAGCACAAGTCGCTGTCGGACAAGGCGCTGCTCAAGGCGAAGACGGAAACCGAGATCTGCGCCACCTGCCATCGCGACAAGGCGGCCAAGCTGGATCGCTCCGGCCACATGCCGCTGCGCGAAGGGAAGATGGCGTGCTCGACGTGCCACAACCTGCACGGCTCGACCAACGTCAAGCTGCTCAGGAAGGGGGACTCGATCGCGGAGATGTGCGCGTCGTGTCATGCCGACAAGCGCGGGCCGTTCCTGTTCGAGCATGCGCCGAGCCGGGACGGGTGCGTCACCTGCCACGACCCGCACGGTTCGTCGAACGAACGCATGCTGGTCGTCAAGACGCCGATGCTGTGCCAGCGGTGTCACGTGGCCACCCGGCATCCCAGCACGATCTACGACCAGTCGCTGATCAACACGAGCGTCCGCGTCTACGCCCGGTCCTGCGTGACGTGCCACGCGAGCATCCACGGCTCGAATCACCCGAGCGGGCGATTCTTCATCCGGTGAGGGGAGGCAGCATGCGGATTCGCCTATTGTTCCTTGCCATCCTCCTCGGACTGCTGCCGGTCCGTGCCGCCGGCCAGACGCCGCCGGCCACGCCGAAGCCGCCCGGCGCGCAGCCGCCCATCCCGGCGCCGGCCGCCGAAGCCGACGAACACCCGCCGCTGCCGACGACCTACGGCTCCATCGACTTCGGCGTCCGCGGGACGCACATCGACGGCGACGGCGCGCGCTACGAGCGGTACCGCGATCTCGGCGACGGCCTGTTCCTCGATCGGGCGCGCTACAACACGGAAAAGGGCGGCTGGATGTTCGACCTCGCGGCCGACCACGCCGGCCGCCGCGATCAGCGGTTCGCCGGCCTGGCGGCGCGCCCCGGTCAGTTCAAGATCTGGGGGCAGTGGGACCAGATTCCGATGTTGATGAGCCGCACGACGCGGACGCTCTTCTCGGCGACATCCCCCGGAGAGCTGCAGATCGACGACGCCATCCAGTCCCAGGTGCAGGCGCAGGCGTCGTATCTGGCGACGGCGGTGCAGACCGCGCGCACGTTCGACCTCAGCTCGCGCCGGCACATCTTCGACGGCGGCGCCGAGTACGTGGCCAGGAACGGCTTCACCATCCAGACCAACGTGCGGCAGACGAACCGCGACGGCGCGATTCCGTTCGGCGGCAGCTTCGGCCACGGCAACGTCGTCGAGACGTTCGCGCCGGTGGAGCACAAGCTGACCGACGTCGATTCGTCGGCCGAGTACGTCTACGGCGACGTGCTGGTGCGCGGCGGCTACACCGGATCCTGGTTCCACAACGACGTGCCGGCATTGACGTTCGACAACCCGTTCCGCGTGACCGACACCACCTCCGGCGGATCGCGCGGCCGCATCGCGCTCGCGCCGAACAACTCGTTCATCGGCGTCAACGGCCTGCTGTCGTACAAGCTGCCGTACAAGTCGCGGGCCAGCGTCTACGTCTCGGCCGGCAGCCTGCGTGACGACGACGCGGCGCTCCTGCCGTTCACGATCAACACCGCGCTGCCGGTGGTGCCGCTCGAACGCGCCACGACGGACGGTCATGCCCGGACCTCGGCGGTGAATCTCACCTTCACCTCGAGGCCGACGCGGACGGTGGACTTCGACGTCCGCTTCCGGACCTACGACTACGACAACAAGACGCCGGTCTTCCGGGTCACGCAGCGCGTGGGCTACGACAACGCGGTGTCGACCGTCACCAATCCGGCGCTCCAGGAGACCGAGCCGTTCGGCGTGAAGCGCGCCACGTTCGACGCCGACGTCCGGTTCAACCCGCTGCAGACGTTCTCCGCGGGGGTGGGCTTCGGCCACCAGGCGGAGGAGCGGACGCATCGCATCTTCGAAGAGATCACCGACAACACGTTCCGCCTGTCGTTCGACACGGTGGGGAACAGCCGGTTCACCCTGCGCTCGAAGTACGAACACACGCAGCGCCGGGGTGAGGGGGACGCGGCGGCGATCGCGGCGGAGTTGATCGCCATCGGCGAGCAGGGCGGCATGCGGCACTTCGACATCGCGTCGCGCGATCGCGACCGCGTGACGATCACCGGCGCGGTCGTGCCGCTCAGCAGCATGTCGCTGAGCGCCTCGCTCGCGGTGGGGAAGGACGACTACGGCGAGAGCGTGTTCGGGCTCCGCGATAATCGCCACCGGGTGTATTCGGCGGGCGTCGAGTACGCCCCCGACGAGTACCGCAGCGCCGGCGTGTCGTACTCGTTCGAGCGCTACAACTCCCTGTCCCGATCGCGCCAGGCCAGTCCCGGCGTGCAGTTCGACGATGCGTCGCGCAACTGGGCCACCGACGCGACCGACAAGGCGCATTCGATCATCGGCCACGCGGAATTCCTGCAGATCGTTCGGAACGTCGATCTGACGATGTTCTTCGACTACAGCCGTACCCGCGGGCTGTATCGCTACATCACCGGACCGGTGCCGGATCGCACGCTTCCCGAGGAGACGATCGTGCCCACCTCGCTGCCGCCGCCGACGCAGCTGCCGCCGGTGCGGAGCGACCTGGGCCGGGGCAACGTCGACGTGTTCTACACGCTCAGGGAGCGGTGGGGGATCGGCGCCTCGGTCGGATTCGAGCGCTACCGCGTGAAGGATTTCAGCCTCGATGCCGACGCGCTCACCCGGCTCGATCCGGCGGGCGCGCTGCTGCTGGGCTATCAGTACCTGCCCTACACGGCTGCCACCGTGTTTTTGCGAACGGTCTACCGATTCTGATGGATAGTATGCCCAAGGAGGCAGGGAGCACATGACACGGACGATCGGACTCATCGCGGTGGCACTCTCGCTGGCAGGGACGGCAGCGGCGGCACAGGCGCCCGACCCCAAGCTGGCGAACGACGGCAAGAAGCTCTACGTGACCTACAAGTGCGACAAGTGCCACTCGATCGCCGGGCGCGGCAGCAAGAAGGGGCCGCTCGACGGCGTCGGCGCCAAGCTGTCGAAGGAAGACATCAAGCGCTGGTTCACCCACCCCGCCGAGATGGAAGCGAAGCTCGAGAAGAAGCCGAAGGGCACCGACGCGATGTCCCACGCGCTCAAGAACAAGGGCATCGAGCCTGGAGAAATCGACGCCCTCGTGGCGTACATGCAGACACTGACCAAGAAGTAGCTCGCGTTGGCGCGCAATCCGATTTCGATCGCAGGCGCTTGGATCACCACTCTGAGCGTCTGCGCGTTCGTCACCTATCTGGCCCTCGACCAGTTCGGGCTGCTGGCCAGCCCGTACGCGGGACTGTTCGGGTTCGTGGTGGTGCCCGCGATCTTCGCGGTCGGTCTCGTCCTCATCCCGATCGGTATCTGGCGCGAGGCGCGCCGCCGCCGCGCCGGCCATGCCGCCTGGCAGTGGCCGGCGATCGACCTGGGTCAGAGCCGGACGCGCGCCGCCATCGCGCTGATTACCGCGCTGACGCTCGTCAACATCACCATCATCGCGGTCGCCAGCCTCGGCGCCGTGCACTACTCGGAGTCGAACTCCTTCTGCGGGCAGGTCTGCCACGTGCCGATGGAGCCCGAGTACACGACCCACCAGCTGTCGCCGCATTCGAAGATCCGCTGCGTCGACTGCCATGTCATCCCCACGGCAGCCGGCTTTCTCAAAGCCAAGCTGAACGGCACGCGCCAGCTGTACGAGCTGGTGACGAACAGCTACAACCGGCCGATTCCTTCGCCCCGGGATCGCATTCCGGTGCCTGCGGCCACGTGCGAGCGTTGTCACGCGCCGATGGAACCGGAGCGCGAGATCAAACGGACCTTCCGCGAGCACAAGGACAACGAACAGAGCAGTGAGATCACGACAACGCTGATGATGTATTCGGGCCGGAGCCACTGGCACGCCAGGCCCGACGTCGTCGTCGAGTACGCGGCGACCGACAAGACGCTGTCGACGATCCCCTACGTCAAGGTCACGGAGCGCGGCACCACGACCGAGTACTTCGCCGAGAACGTCACCGCGCCGCCCGCGGGACAGCCGCTGCGGCGGATGGATTGCCTGGACTGCCACAACCGTCCCGCGCACACGCTGTCAGCCTCGCCGGCGCAGGTGGTGGACCGCGCGATTGCCCGCGGCGAGATCAGCACGAAGGTTCCCTTCGTGCGGAATCACCTGGTGGAGGCGTTGGGCGAGGAGCGGCCGGCGGGGACGGACGCCTCGCAGGCGATCGCCGACCGGCTCACGAAGATCCTCGGCACGGGGACGCCGGAGGCGCGCCAGGCCGTCCAGGTGGCGCAGCGGCTCTATCGGGAGAACGTGTTTCCGCGGATGAAGATCACGTGGGGCACGTACACCAACCAGCTGTTCCACATCAACGACACCGGCTGCTTCCGGTGCCACACCGACACGCACACGATCAAGGGCAATCCCGAAAAGAAGGTCCGCCAGGACTGCGAGCTCTGCCACAAGGAGCTGTAAGTCCGCGTCCGCGGCGCGGCGTCGCTGCTGCTATGTGAAGGCGACCGCATCCGCCGGCTGTTCTCGAGCCCCTGCTCGCGATGACGTGCCCGGCCGGGGAACCGCAGCGGCGATCTCCCTGCGGAAGGCCTGACGCGCACGCGATAGCCTCGACATCACCGTGCCCATCGGTATTCCCATCACTTCCGACAGCTCCCGGTAGGACAGGCCCTGGAGCTCACGAAGCACGAGCAGTCGATGAAAGTGACCGGGCAATCGATCGAGCGCCTGCGCGACGCACCTGGCGTCGTCGTTCCTGAGCAGCAGCGTTTCCGGATCCGACTGCGGCTGCGCGCTGCTGTGCTGCTCCTCCTCGAACGAATCGGTCGGAGGCTGGTACCGCTGGCGACGCCACCCGTGACAGGTGTTGCGGACGATGCGCAGGAACCAGGCCCGCCCGTCTCCGCCGACGAACGTCCGGAAGTATCGAAACGCCCGGAGGGACGCCTCCTGCACCACCTCCTCGGCATCGCTTTCATCGCGCATCAGCCAGCGCGCCAGCCGGTAGCCGGCGTCGAGGTGTGGAAGGACGACGGCGTCGAAGCTCTCTCCCGGGTGGTTACTCATGGAGAGCACCGAGGACCTGCCTCAGCCCGTGTTCGAGCGTGGGATACCGGAAACGGAATCCGATGCCGCGCAGCCGGATGTTCGAGAACACCGCATTGGAGTGCAGGTGGTCCGCGAGGACGGGCCCGACGACGAGGCGGGTGGCGAGTTTCGGCACGCGAAGGAGGCGCAGCGGACGGTGTGCGAGGCGGGCGAACGTCCCGGCGAATTCATGGAGACGAATCGGCGCCGGGTTGACGAGGAAATAGCGGCCGCCGGGTTCTCCGTGTTCGGCGAGATGCACCAGGGCGCGGGCGCAGTCGTCGACGTGGATTGGCGAGACCCAGGGCCCCGTCTTGCCGAACTGCAGCACCCGACGGCCAGCCATGACCGGCTCGATGACACGTTCACGGAACCACCCGCCGTTGCCGTAGACCCACCCGGGCAAGGCGGCGACGATCGGCTGGCCGGCGACGAGGTATCCCTCGAGCCGTTCGAGCGCCGGTGCCAGACAGTGGCCCCAGGTGGAGGGGCGCGGCGGGGTGTCTTCGGTGATCGGACGCGGGCCCGTGCCACCGTACCAGCTCGTGTCCGCGACGTAGACAATCCGCCGCGTCGCGCCTGCGGCGACGGCGTCGAGCAGGTGCGCGTCCATCGACACCCGCGCGCGCGCGAGGCAGGCGGCGCGCCGCCACGTCACGCGCGGTCCGCATACCGGGTGGGGCACCAGGTGAAACACCCAGTCGGCCGCGGCCTCGTCCTGCCAGGGACCCGGCTCGAGCAGGTCGCCGATGACGGGCACCGCTCCCGCCTGCCGGACGCGCGCCGCCGCCTCCACCGAGTCCGCGAGACCGAACACGCGATGGCGGCGCGCGACGAGGAGCCTGACCAGCGCCGACCCGATGAATCCCGCGGCTCCAGTG
This sequence comes from Vicinamibacterales bacterium, assembly GCA_035699745.1. NCBI lineage: Bacteria > Pseudomonadati > Acidobacteriota > Vicinamibacteria > Vicinamibacterales > Vicinamibacterales bacterium. The sequence continues at coordinate 14,871 of DASSPH010000061.1, read as the reverse complement.
ACGAACGTGGTGGCGCGGGTGGCGGTTGCCATGGTTCCCAGTGTGCGGCGCGGATGAAGCGCCGCCCACTGACAACACCCGCACAGGACCCGTACGACCGCGAGTCAGACCTCGCCGATGGGGCGCGCGTCGCTGCGGCGTAGATTCAGGTCGAGGACACCATGGCTGACGGGCCAGACCTCGCCGCTGACCAGGAGGTGCCCTTCGGTGTTCCGGGCCACGGTCAGATTGCTCGGACGGCCGGCAAAGCGCCCCTGCGCGACGTGAACGGGCACGTTCGGGTCGGCCAGGCCCACGCTGAACAGGTAGGCGGCGGCGGGACCGGCGGCACTCCCCGTCGCGACGTCTTCCACCTGGCCCAGGTTGTCCCAGGTTCGGATCTCCGGCCGCTCGACGTCCAGCACCAGCACGAATTTCGCGCCGATCGTCGCGAGCAGATGTTCGAGGTCCGAGCCCCGGATCGCCGCGCGCGCCAGCGCCGCAGGTCGAACCGGCACGATCAGGTAGGGGAGACCGGTCGACACGACAGCCGCGCTGATGCCAGCGACGGAATCTGCCTCGTCGAGACCAAGCCGCGCGAGGAACGGCTTCAGTTCGTCCGCCCCAACGCTGCCGCCGGACACCGCCGCCCCCTGATTCATTTCGCACAGGTGGTGGCCGCCGAGATCCCTGGTCGTCACCGCGATCGTCCCGTGAGGCAGTCGCAGCGCCCAGGCACGGAACCCGGCGTCCGCGGCCTGCGTGCGATGAAGCACGGCCGCGGCCCCCAGGACCGGGTGTCCCGCGAAGGGCAGTTCCTCCTCGACCGTGAAGATGCGCGCCGTGGCCCCGTCAGCAGTGACGTCGGAGAGGAAGATGGACTCGAACTGTTTCATCTCTCGAGTCAGGCGCTGCAGCGTCGACTGCGGCCAGCCGTCCGTCTCGAGGAACACCGTCAATCCGTTGCCGGTGAGGGGGGCGGTGGCAAAGACATCGACGTGGAAGAGCGTTGCGTTGAGGTGAGACGGAGTGCTGGGCACGCCGATCCGAACCGGCCGGGACCGCAGAATATTCCGTGCGGGTGGTTCTACTGCCGGTCGAAGAACATGACGTGGTGAACCGTTCGCCCCTGCGCGTCTCGGCCGGTGACGGTGGTGATCCGGCTCTTGCCGTCAGGCGAGACGACAATCCGCCGCGTCGTGACCACTTGCGCACTGGACACGTTGCGGACTTCGTACGTCCGGTCGTCGATCCTCTTCCACGAGACCGAACCCTGGTTCGGCGCAGGCTTGCCGTCGACGGTTCCCGTGACCGGATGCTGCCTGCCGTCGAACGTCGCCGTGTACTCGGAGTGCACGGCGCGGCCGCTCGAATCCACTCCGTTGAGCGACGCCCTGACCGTATCGCGGGTCACCTCGTAGGTGACCAGGAGGCTCGGGGCGGACAGATCCGGCGGCGAGAACGTCGACTTCGCGAGATTCAGTTTCCAGGTCCCCGTGAGCGGCTGCGCCGATTGCGCGGCTGCCGCCGTCAGCGGCAGTGCACCGAGTGCAAGTACGGCGACGAAGACACGGATTCTTCGACAGGACAGCATGGTGGGGAAGGCTCGAGGCATTGTGACCCTGGCGTGCGGGCAGCGCAAGGGAGTTCTGCGATCGGCGGTAAGATGGAGCAGCCGTGAAACCCGTCATCCACGGGTCATTTGGCACGCAACTCAGGGCACTCCGCGAAACGGCAGGCTTCACCCAGGAGGAGCTCGCAACGATCGCGGGGCTCTCGGTGCACGCCGTGAGCGCCCTCGAGCGCGGTGAACGGCGCCGTCCTCACGTGGAAACCGTCCGGGCGCTCTGCGCCGCACTCGACCTGACCGGTCCGGCGCGCGACGCGTTCGTCGGGAGCGCCCGCGCGCCGGCGTCCGAACCGGCGGCCGACGAACTGAGCGGCTCGTACGTGCCGGTGCCCCTTACGCCGCTTCGCGGACGCGAAGCCGATCTGCAGTCGCTGCGGCGCTGGCTGGACGATCCCGGCGCGCGCCTCATCACGCTCACCGGGCCGGGAGGATCCGGCAAGACGCGCCTGGCGCTGGAGCTGGCGCGCGAGATCAGCGAGAAGGGAACGCTCCGCGTGGTGTTCGTTCCGCTGGCCGCGATCCGCACGCCGGCGTTCGTCGCGTCGGCAATCGCCGAAGCGCTGGGGTTGTCCGACGTCATGTCGGCCGGTCTCCCGGTCCACGCACGGGTCGTGTGCGAGGGCCGGCCGACGCTGCTGGTGCTCGACAACCTCGAGCAGGTGCTGGATGCGGCGCCGCTGATCGCCGATCTCCTGTCGACCGTCCCCACGCTCAGGCTGCTCGCGACCAGCCGCGCGCCGCTTCGGGTGCGGGGAGAGCGGGAGTATGGCGTCGGCCCGCTCTCGTTGGGAACGGATGCGACGGCGCTGCCGACGGCCGATCTCGCCCGCCTGCCGGCGGTGCGCCTGTTCGTGGAACGTGTTCGCGACATGCAGCCCGACTTCCGGCTGACGCCGGCGAACGGCGCGACGGTCGCGGCGATTTGCCGGCGCCTGGATGCGCTCCCGCTCGCGCTGGAGCTCGCGGCGCCGTGGATCAAGGTGCTGACACCCGAGAACCTGCTCGAGCGGCTGAAGCACGACGTCCTGTTGTCGACGATCGGGCCGCGCGATTCGCCCGAGCGCCAGCAGACGATGAATGCCACGGTGGCCTGGAGTTATCAGCTGCTCGAGCCGGACGAGCGGCGCGCGTTCCGTCGCTTTGCGGCGCTGCCCGGGCCCTTTCCCATCGACGCGGCGACGGCGGTGCTTGCCGGCCGCGATGCGGCTGCGGCCGAGGAGCCCGATGCCCTCCGCGTGACGGCGGCGCTGATCGACAAGAGCCTCCTGCTCCGCATGGCGAACTCGGTCGTGGCGACGTGTCCGCTGTACGAAATGCTCGAGACGGTGCGGGCCTACGCCGCGCTGGAGCTGGCCGCGGCCGGCGAGCGTGATGACGCCGTGGAGGGCCTGGTCCGGTACTGCACCGGTGAAGCGGTCCTGGCCCGTGAAGGCCTGGTCGGTCCCGCGCAAATCCAGTGGCTGGATCGGGTGCGCGAAGATCTCGAGAGCTACCGGTGCGCCCTGACGTGGCTCCTCGAGCATCGCCGCGCCGACGAGGCCGCCGAGATTGCGTGGAGCCTGAAGTACTTCTGGCTGATTCGCGGGCACGCCGCGGAGGGGCTTCGCTGGTCCGAGGAGATTCTGCACCTGCCTGCGCTGGAGCCTCCCGCGGAGCTCAAGGCGCTCGCGGCGGCAACCGTGCTGTGGTACACGCAGGGCGAGCTGGCGCGCGCCCGCGCCGGGCTCGATCGCATCATGGTGCTCGCTCGCGACACCGATCGCATCGACGTGGTCGCACACGCCGAGCACCTGTTCGGCCACGTCGAGCACGCCGCCGGCAACGTCCGCGCCGCGCGCGAGCGGTTTGCGAGCAGCCTGGCGGCATTCCGGACGCTGGGATTTCCAGCCGGCATCGGAACGGCGCTCAGCGGCATGGCGGTGCTGGACCTCGCCGCCGGGGAAACATCGGACGCGGAGCGGCGGCTCGACGAAGCCACCCGCGAGCTGCGTCGGGCCGGCCCGTGGTTCCTCACGTGGGCGCTCTACGCCCGCGCCATCCTCGCCGTGCGGCGGGGAAACGCGGATGCCGCGATCGGGCTGGTTCGGGAGAGCCTCACGCGCATCCGCGAGCTCCACGACAAATTCGCGTTCGTCTACGCGCTCGTGCCGCTCGCCGCCGCGGCGGTGCTCAAGGGGGACGACGCGTGGGCGGCCCGGATCCTGGGGGCGCGCGACGCCGTCACGGACCGTACCGGTGTGACGGTCGTCGACACGTCGGTGCAGGACCTGCGTGAACGAGCCGAACGCGAGGTGCGGGCGCGCCTCGGGCCCGCGCGGTGGGCGAAGTCGTACGCCGCAGGACGTCGAACGTCGATCGACGCGCTGCTGGACGACATCGGCGCCGCGGCGGGCGGATAACCTCTCGCGGCTCAGCGAAGATCGGCGTCCCGCGGAATCGAGCCGCGCCCGGCCGGCCGCCGGTAGACGCGTTGAATCTCGTCCGCCTGAAGCGGGCCGGGCGCGTGTCCGCGCCCGGCCGGCCTCACCGTAGTCGTGCTCGCGCCGGATGCGCGGCCCGTGTCAGTAGGGAATCGTCGTGCCCGGATCGAACGCGCCCTCGGACAGCTGTCCGCGGATCGCGCCGTCGGGGTTGAGACCCGTGTGAACGTTGAAGTAGAAGCCCGCGCGGTTGTTCAGGATCGCCGCCGCCCGGTCCGCCGGCACGTTGATCCCGTTCTTGCTGATCGAGCCGCTGCCGTTGGTGATCGCCAGCTCACCCGACGTCAGGCCGACGTTGATGATGGCGCTGCCGTTGCTGCCCGCCGCCGCGCTGTGGATGTGCGCGTCCGTCACGCGCGTCGCCGCGGGAAACCCGGCGACGCTGATCTGGAAGTTGGCGGACGCCGACGTGATCGTCCCCGCGCCGTCTTTGGTGACGGTGAGCGCGATCACCACCGTGCCGCTGCCGCTCGCGTCGGCATTGGCGATCGCCGGCACCTCGTTCGAGGGCGAGAGCGGCACCGTGAAGGTGGACGTGGTCGTGGTTCCCTGTGACGGTCCGGCCGGCGACGAGTCGCTGCCGCATCCCACCGCGAGAATGCTGAGACCGAGGATGAGTGCTGTTACCCGAGTCATGCTGTGTGCTGCCTTTCGAGAGTCGCTCAGAAGAATTTCCGGGCGAGATTGAAGCCGAGGTAGAGACTGTCCGAGAATCCGCCACGCGCGAGTTGTCCGAACGTGGTTCCCTGGCCGTTGTTGACGTTGAGTTGAAAGAGGTGCCCGCCGGCGCGCTTCTCGATGGCGAAGCCGTAGGCGGCCTTGTCGGGCCGGTATCCGCTGACGCGCGGAGCCACTTCGCCGACGAGGTACACCCTGGCCCCCACCCGCACGCGGCCGCCGACGCCGACGAACACGGTGTTGCGATCGATGGCGAGGTTCGCGGCCGTGTTGTGAACCCAGACGGGTGTCGCGTAGACGGCGAGCCGATCGGCGACGACGCGCGATACCGCCACTCCGACTGCGGGGGCATAGCGCTCCTGGAAGTTGTCCGCCCCTTCGACTGAGGCGAGTACCGAAAGCGACACCGGGATCGAACGCCCCTGCCGCACGGCGTCGTACTTGCCGTGGAACTGAAAGGTCTTGTCGATCGCCGTGCGATAGACGGCTGCCTGCAGATGCCGGGCGAGACCGAACCGGTACTCGAAGCCGACGGCCGCTCCCTGATCGAGCCCGAAGAGATTGCTCGAATTCTCCGTGAGACTGCCCTGGCGGAGGTTGCCGTTGAAGCGGTGCGTCAGCTGAAAGCTCGACCCGTGCCGCGGCAGCCGCAGTGTCGACGGAAGATTCAGCACGCGGAAATCCGGCTCCGCACGCACCAGCGCTCCATCGTCTCCTCCACTCGCCACGCCGGGCTGACTTGGCGGCGGATTCTGGAGCGCGGGCGCGTCCTGCGCGGCGGCGCCCGACGCGAACACGGCGAGCAGCGCGGCGGCTGCGAGGACGACCGGACGACGCGTGATGGCAGTCATGAGGGCCTTCTTCGAATCTGCGTTTACGAACGTGGTGTCACGACCGACAGGACCTGCGACACCCTGACGTGAATGGCGCGCGTGGCCTCGGCGAGGTCCGGCGCCAGCGCGACGACGAACGGCAATGCAAGGAGCAGCAGCGGTGCGAACCGTCTCGTCTGCCTTCGCGTGGCGGCTGCGCGTCGAGCGCTTGCGGTCATGGTGGACAGTGTGAGCCGTCCTCGCAGCGCCGACCACCCACATCAGTCGCACAGCATCCGTACGTTTCGCGCCTGGCAGGCGGCCGTGGAATATCCACGGGTCTCTTCCGGTTGGATCGATATGCGCGCACGCTGACTGCGACAGTCACAGCAATGTGCGGCGGTTCATCAGAGGAGAAAACACCACAATGAGTCAGTTGAAATTCGGGTACCGTTTCGGTCTTTCTGCGTTGTCAGCCGGTGCGCTGGCCGCGTTGGCGGGATTCATCCTGATCTCCGGGCACCCGACGCAGGCGGCTCTGCTCGACATCGGGAAGGGGCCGCAGCTCCTCATCGGCCTCGACGACGACAACCAGACCAACCCGCTGATTCAGGCGGGCGCGGCCGGGAACCAGTCGCTCAACCGTACTGACGTCCTCGACGGCGGGTCCGGCAACGACGTCATGTTCGGACTGAGCGGCAGCGACGTCATGGATGGTGGTCCGGGCGACGACATCATCCTCGGCGGGCCCGACGGCGGAGCCGCCCCCGGTGGTCCGCCCAACAGCGACATCATGTTCGGCGGTCCGGGCGACGACGTGAATCTGTGGGCCCCGGGCGACGGCAGCGAGGTGTTCATCGGCGGGCCCGGGCGCGACGCGATCATCTTCGGCGCGACCGATCGGGAGGGCGTCGAGGATCCGGCGACGGGCGTCCGGCTTCCGACCCTGCTGTCTGGCGTGGCTGGTTTTCCGCAGGGCATCATCACCGCGGACGTGAGCGGTCTCGGGAACTTCTGCACCGTGGAGGCGAGCCCGTCCCCCGGTTATGAATTCGTGGTGCGGTTCCGCTCCAAGGCAACCGGCAACATCGCGGCGACGGTGCGAGTGAAGGACGTCGAGCAGGTCTTCTGCACCAGCCAGAGCGGCGCGGCGATCGCGTTCGCCGATCTGACGGGCCCGTCAGTCGACTTCAGGGAGGTCAGCCTGCCGGAGGTTCAGGCCCTGAATCGGCTCGTCGGCGCAATGATCCGCTAGATGTCCGCATCGGCTCGAGGTCCTGCACACCGTGTCGATGCGCCACGCCACCACCTGTTCACTCGGCTTCATCCTCGCCTGCGCGGTCGCGGGGATGCGGCCGACCTCGCTTGCCGCGGCCGCCGTGCCCCGCATCGGCCTCACGGTTCGGGTGTATCAGAGCGCCGGCCTTGCTCCCTCGCTGCGGCAACAGGCGCTCGCGGACGCGGGGACCGTGCTGCTGGCCGCGCTGGTGGACGTGCGCTGGCACGAGTGCACGGGCCTGAATTCACCCGCGACCTGCGGCGTGCCGATCGGGCCGTCCGAACTCGTGCTGCTGCTGCGCGACACGACCGGCTGCGCGGGCACGCGGATCACGCTCGGTGAAGCCCTGGTCGTGCGCCAGTCGGGCGGCGTGCTGGCGACCGTGTACGTCAACTGCGTCGCGGAGCTGGCGGCCGAGACGGAGACGGACGTCGCGGTGTTGCTCAGTCGCGTGGTCGCGCACGAACTGGGGCATCTGATGATGCGCAACCCGGCGCACACGCCCCGCGGGCTGATGCGCCGCAGGTGGACGCCGGCGGAGATTCGGCGAAACGACGCGACGGACTGGGCGTTCACCGCCGCGGACGTCGCGGCGATCCGCCGGCCATGGCCGCTCGAAACGCCGGCTCATACGCGCAGCGGGTGCCGGTCCGAACCGTGCGATCGAGATGCTCGCCCAGCGGGGAATGGTGCTCGCGGATGCGGGCGAGGGCCTGGCGGACCGCCCTCGTCACCGCGCTCCTGGCGCGTTCGGACGCGGACCCCGCCCGTCGATGGCGCCCGCCCAGTCCCACGGCACGCGCCAGTTCCCGAATGAGATATTCGCGTTCCGCATCCGCCTGCGCCGCGCGTTCGATGTCGCCCGTCTGTCGCGCATCCGCGAGGTCGTCGTCGATGTCCGCGAGGCGGCGGCGATAGGCCTGCGCCGCGCGCCGATCGAGGTGCTCGCCGGCATCACCCGCGTCGGGAAGAAAACGGGTCCCCGCGTCGCTGCCCGCGGGTCTCCCGGTGTGCGCGGCGACGAGATCCAGCACGTGGAACTCTCTTCCGGGGCTGGCGACCAGGCGCGCAAGATACCCGAGACCCTTCGAGTCGCGCAGGCGCGAGGTGCGGCCCGCGAACCCGACCGACCAGTACTCACCTTCGCGAAGCACGACGGCGGTGTGCGCGTCAGCCGGCGGCGCTGATGACGGCTCGGCCGCGGCGGCGCAGGCCTGAGCGGCGCGGGCCGCCTCATGCGCCGCACCGATGCGTTCGAACGTGGCACGAGCCGCACGGAATTCGAGCAGCGCACGCTCCTCCTTCCCGAGGGCCCGGAGCGAGTGCCCGAGATCCATCCTGGCACCGGCGGTTTCGTACGGGGCGCCGATGTCGCTCCACGCCTGTGCCGCGGCCTGGAAGTCGGTGCTGGCGCCGGCGGCGTCCCCTCCCGCCATTCGTACGCGGGCGCCGGCGAGCGCCGCGCTCGCCGCAAGCGCCTTGCTCTGGAAGAGTGCCGCGACCTGGCCGAGTTCGTTCGCCGCCGACTTCGCCGCGACGAGATCCCCAGCCGCGATCTCGATCGCCACTTGCGCCTCGAGCAGCGGCGCGCGGCGGAGTTCCGTGTTCGGCGGCCACTCCTTCGAGGGAATCGTCGAACGTCCGCCGAGCGCTTCGCGAATGGACGCGGCGGCACGCGCGACGTCGCCGCGCGCCAGGTACACCAGCGCGAGGCCGGGCTGCGGATCCCATCCCGCTTCGTGAGCGTCGAGAAACGCATCCTCCGCGCCGTGAATGTCGCCCTTGCGGAACCGGATGCGGCCCAGCTCGGTCAGCGGCCAGCCGAACTCGCGCCGCAGATAGGGACGCAGTTCCTCGCAGGCCTTCAGGATCTCCGTCTCTGCGTCGGCGCACCGCCCGCGCAGCCGGAGGATTTCCGCACGATGCACGCGGCAGCGGCCGTGGAGACTCCCGACGGGCTTGCCATGCCGCCAGCGCTCCATCTCCTTGGTCCACTCCTCGGCGAGGTCGTACTGCCCGAGCGCCTGGAACGCGCAGACCACCTCGCAGTAGACCAGTCCCGTCCACAGCGGATCGAGCTCGCCGGTGACGGCCGCCACGGCCGCTTCATTCAGCAGCGCGAGACCTCGCGATACTTCCCCCTGGAGAATCAGGCTGCGCGCCTCCGCGATCCGGCCGATCGCGGCCGCGGCGGGATCGTGCTCCGCTCCCGCCGCGATCGCGCGTCGCGCCCACGTTCGTGCGCTGGCGAAGTCACCTGAGAACAGACGTTCGTAATTGCGGACGACCGCGAGCCAGGCGTGAACGGACGTGTCGGTCTGCACATCGACGAGGAGCCGTTCGGCGCGCGCGAGCCACCCGCGCACCGGCGCCAGGAGAGCCGTGTCGAACAGGAGGTGCATGGCGACACGAACCGCCGCACCGGCCGCCTCGAGGCGGCCGCCGGCCTGCAGACTGGCCCTGTAGACCCGCTCCCAGGCGTCGATGGTCGCGTCGAGATGGCCTGCCGCATACGCGACGCCGGCAAGCAGCGCCAGGTCGGGTCCCGCCAGCGGCGTCTTCGCGTCCGCCGCGCTCAGCCGCTCGTAGGCGTCCGGCCAGTCCCCGCGGGCCGCGGCCTCTCGCGCCTGGCAAAGCGCCGCGTCAGTCGCCTCTTGCATGTCGATCCTCGAGGTCGCGTGTATCCGAGCGGCGCCGCCGGGGCGTCCTTGGTGACGAGCGAAGTTCCCACCGTAACACCGTTTGTCACGCCCTCATAAGCAGAGAGCCGATTCCGGCGATCCGGCATTCCAGGAGGACGAGCATGCAACGGCGCACGATGCGGCGCGCGCAGGTGAACGGCGTGGAACTCGAATACGAAGCAGCCGGGGCCGGCGAACCGGTGCTGTTCATCAGCCCGGTTGTCGCGGACGGTTTTCTGCCGCTGGCCTCGGAGCGGGCGCTGGCCGACCGCTACCGGCTGATCACGTATCACAAGCGCGGCTGGGCCGGCAGCACCCACACGCCTCCACCGGTGGGCATCGCGGACCATGCGGCGGACGCCGCCGCGCTGCTCGATCATCTCGGCGTGCGCTGCGCGCACGTCGTTGGCCACTCGAGCGGCGCCGCTGTCGCGCTGCAGCTCGCGGCCGAGCGTCCGGCGCTCGTCCATACCCTCGCGCTGCTCGAGCCGTCGCTTCTATCGGTACCCGGTGCCGCAGATTTTCTCGGGAAGGCCGGGCCCGCCTTCGCGGCTTATTCCGCCGGCGAGCACGAGGCAGCGCTCGCGGCGTTCATGAGCACGGTCAGCGGCCTCGAATGGAAAACATGCCGGGCGCTGCTCGACGATCGCATTCCAGGGGCCGTGTCGCAGGCCCTCGCGGATGCCGACACCTTCTTCGGCATCGAGCTGCCGGCGCTCACCTCCTGGACATTCGGCGTGGAGCAGGCCGCGACGATCCGCCAGCCGGTGCTGTCGGTGATTGGCAGCAATACCGAGCCGCTATGGATCGACGTGGCTCAGCAGCTCCGGGCCTGGTTCGCGCAGGTCGAGGAGTGCACGATCCCCGGCGTCGGCCACCTCCTGCACATGCAGCGCCCCGAGCCGGTCGCCGCCTCGCTGGCGGCCTTCTTCGGCAGGTATCCAGTGAACGCGGCTTGACGGCTCCTGCCCGCGACCCGGGATCCGGCTAGCGGCCGAAGCTGCGCCGGGCGCCGCCGCTTCGCTTCTGATCCAGCTTCTTCTGCTGCTTCACTTTCCACTGCAGGTCGCGCCACATCACGGCGAGGATTTCGCCGCGGCACCCCTGCGAGCTCGCCAGGCGCGACAGCTCCTTGACTTCGAGGCTGGTCAACTCGTCGAATCGCTTGCCGGCCGAGGTCCCGGCAATCGCCGGAAGCGTCACGCCGGCGATGTTTCCAGCCTGGCCTGCCAGGTCGAGGACGTCGATGAACGCCTCCCAGTCGGATCGGGGCGATGGCGGCTGTAAGCTCACGGGGGGAGTGTACGTCAAACGTCGATCCGATGGACGGTCGAACAGCGGATCGAATGACCGGCAGTCAGGGGCTCGTTCGCTCAGCTATATCCGACGCGCGTCCCTCGATCGCTCCGGCCGCTCTCCCGCCAGAACTCGCTCCAGCTCGGCCACCAGGTGCGATGGCAAACAGGGCTTCCTCAGGACCGCGACCATCTGCACGGCGGCGGCGCGAACGTGCGTCTCGCGGCTCCAGTTCGCGGTCAATCCGATGACCGGCACGTCTTGCGTCAGGGGCGCCGCTCGCAGCGCGACCGTCAAGTCGAAGCCGTCCATTCCAGGCAGCGCAATGTCGGTGACCACGACACTCGCGCCGCGCGTGGCCGCAACCGGGAGCGCGGCGGAGCCATCGGGCACGCCGACGACCTCGTAGCCCGCGTCCGTCAGGTACTCGATGTACCCTGACAGCGCGTTGCGGTCGTCCTCGACGATCAGGATGGGCGCGCCCGCGGACCCAGGCATCGAGTCTGGCCGGAGCAAATCAGGGTCCCGGCGAGAACCGGCGTGTATTTGCGTCCCACGCCGGGGCCGACCGTCACAATTCGTCGCTCCCTTACAGTTTCGTGCTCGACGGCAGACGCCAGGGCAGCCCGGTGACCGGCGTCATCCGGCGAGCGCGGCGCCTACTTGATGGCGGCGCCACATGGCATACGCCGCAGGAAGGACCAGCAGCGTCAGCAGCATGCACGACCAGAGACCGCCCACGACCGGAGCGGCCGTCCGTGCCGAGACGTCCGCACCGACACCCGCCTCCCACAGCAGCGGCAGCAGACCGAGGACGGTCGTCGCCACCGTCATGACGAGCGGCCGCACCCGTGCGCTCGCGCCGTCGACGACGGCGGCATCGACGTCCTCGGGTCTCCGGATCCTTCCTTCCGCCTTGTGGCGGGTGAACGCCTCGTCGAGATACACCACCATCACGATGCCCGTCTCCGCCGCCACCCCCGCGACGGCGATCAGCCCTACCCAGACCGCGGTCGACAGGTTGTAGTCCATCAACGCGAGCAGCCAGATGCTGCCGGCGACGGCGAACGGCAGGCTCGAGAGCACCAGGAACGTCTGCGGCCATCCGCGCATCGACAGGTAGAGCAGCCCGATCACGAGCGCGAGGGTGAGCGGGATGATGTACCGCAGACGGGCCTCCATCTCGGCGAGGAACTCGTACTGCCCGGTCCACTGCAGCCGGTAGCCTTCCGGCAGCGTCAGCTCCGCAGCGACGAGCGCCTTCGCATCGTCCACCCAGCCGCCGAGATCGCGCCGGGTCTGATCGATGTCGGCGAATACGTACCCGACCAGCACGCCGTTCTCGTCCTTGATCATCGGCGGTCCCGTGACGACGCGGACGTCGGCGAGTTCGCCGAGCGGCACGGCGGCGCCAGGCTGGCGCCACTGCTCGAGGAGGTCCGGGGGCTGCGCAGCGCCGCTCATCGGCAGCGCCGCAGGCGCGGCTGACATCGTCCCTGCCGAGGACATCGCAGATGTTGAACCGCCGCCCATCGCGCCCATGCCGCCGCCCGCGGCGGCGCCCCCCGTGCGCACGAGACTTCCAGATGGCGTGCTTGCACCCGCCCCGGCATTCGGGCCGCCGATGTCGAACGCGGCGCTCGTGGACTGCACCGGCACGAGGATCCGCCGGAGTGCCTGCGGATCAGAACGCCGGTCTGCGGCGTATCGCAGATTGATCGAGAAGCGCGCCCGTCCCGCGATCGCGGTCGACACCGGCATGCCGCCGATCGCCGCTTCGATGACATCCTGAACGTCGCGTACGGTCAGGCCGTAGCGCGCGATCGTTTCGCGATTCGGCACGATGTCCACGTACTCGCGGCCGGTCTGCCGCTCGGCGAACGTGCTGCGCGTGCCTGGCACCTGGCGCAGCATGCCTTCCAGCGCGACGCTGACCCGCTCGATCTCGTTCAGGTCGGCGCCGTACACCTTGATGCCGACCGGCGTCCGTACGCCTGTGGTCAACATGTCGATCCGCGTCCGGATCGGTGGTGCGATCGCCATCTGGTACCCCGGCATGCGAAGCGCGGCGTCGAGATCGCGCGACAGCTCGGCGAGCGTCCGTCGCCGCTCTTCCGGCCAGACGGCGGCCAGCACGGGCTTCAGCCACCCCGGCGCGGCGTTGCTGTACCAGCGGTGCGTGTGGCGGGTCGGCCACTCGTCGCGCGGACGCAGGGCGACGACCGATTCGATCATGTCCAGCTGCGCGGGATCGGTCGCGGTTTCGGCTCTGCCGGCCTTGCCGTGCACGGACGCGACCTCCTTGAACGTCATGGCCGTCCGGTGCTGACGCTGCATCGCCCGCCGCGCTTCCTCGATGGAGATGCCGGGGAAGGTCGTCGGCATGACGAGCAGGGAACCCTCGTCGAGCGGCGGCATGAACTCCGAGCCGAGCCGCTGGAACACCGGGACGGTCGCGAGCATCAGCACGGCCGCCGCGGCGACCACGACTACGCGATACCGGACGATGACTGTCGCGATCGGACGGTACACAGCCGTCAGGGCGCGGCTGACCGGGTTGGTCAGCTCGTTGCGAAAGCGCCCTTTCAGCAGGAGCACCATCAGCGGCGGCGCGAGCGTGATCGACAGAACCGCCGCCGCGAACATGGCAAACGTCTTGGTGTACGCCAGGGGCGTGAACAACCGTCCCGCCTGGCCGGCCAGCGTGAAGATGGGGAGGAAGCTGATCGTGATCAGCAGGAGCGAAAAGAAGATCGGCCGGCCGACTTCCTTGCACGCGTCCACGATGATCCGCTTCCGATCGGCGTCTGCCGGCGCGGCCGCCAGGCGGACGTGCGCGTTCTCGATCAGCACGATCGCCGCATCCGCGAGCTCTCCGATGGCGATCGCGATCCCGCCGAGCGACATGATGTTCGACGACAGGCCCGCGTAGCGAATCGCCACGAAGGAGAACAGGACGGACAGCGGCAGGACGAGCATCACCACCAGCGCGGAGCGCGCGTGGAACAGGAAGATCAGGCAGATGATCGTGACGATCACGGCCTGCTGAAGCAGGGTGTCGCGCAGCGTCGCGATCGAGCCGAGGATCAGGTCCGAGCGATCGTACGTCGGCACGAGGCGGACGCCTTCGGGCAGCCGCAGGTTCGCAATCTCTCGCTTCACGGCTTCGATGACCTGCAGCGCGTTCGAACCGATCCGCATCACGACGATGCCGCCGACCGCCTCGCCCGTGCCGTTGAAGTCCGCGGCGCCGCGGCGAATCTCGGGGCCGTGGCGAACGGTGGCGACGTCCCTCAGCCGGACGGGCGTGCCGCCGGCGCCGACCGTCACGACACTCTGCTCGAGGTCGTGGAGATCTTTCACGTACCCGCGGCCGCGGAGCACGTATTCGCGGCCGGCGAGCTCGAGCACGCGGGCGCCGACTTCGGCGTTGGCGTCCCGCACCGATCGCGTCAGGTCCGTCAGCGTCAGCCCGAAGCCGACGAGTCGATCCGGGTCGACGACGATCTGGTACTGGCGCTCGAAGCCGCCGAGTGACGCCACTTCCGCCACGCCCGTCACCGCCTGCAGGGCGGGGCGCACCGTGAAGTCCTGCAGGGCGCGCAGCTCCGCGAGATCCATGCGGCCCGTGGCGTCCTTGAGGACGTACTGATAGACCCAGCCAATCCCGCTCGCGTCCGGACCAAGCGTCGGGGTCACCCCCTGCGGCAGCTGCTGCTGCACGCGTCCGAGCTGCTCGAGCACCCGCGTCCGTGCCCAGTAGATGTCGGTGCCCTCGGCGAACAGCGCATAGGTGAAGCTCATCCCGAACATCGAGTAGCCGCGGACCGTCTGCACGCCCGGCGTGCTCTGGAGCGCGCGGACCAGCGGGTAGGTGATCTGGTCTTCCACGAGATCCGGGCTGCGTCCCATCCACTCGCTGTAGATGATCACCTGCGGATCCGACAGGTCGGGGAGCGCGTCGAGCGGCGTCCTGCGAAGCGCATCCGCGGCCACGAGCGCGAGCGCGGCCGCCGCGCCGAACACCACCCACTTG
>DASSPH010000060.1 GCA_035699745.1 Vicinamibacterales bacterium | reverse complement strand
CTTCGCCTGGGGGTGGATGAGGCCGCCACCGCATACGTGTCGCAACTACTCGGGCTGGGCACGCGGCCTGGGTTGTCGATGGCCATCATCCGCAAGGTCCGGATGCTGTTCTGGGCGCTGGCCGGGGGCGTGCTGCTCGTCCGTGAAGGGTTCGCCCCGAGAACGCCGCAACTCCCGCAGGATCAAGCGGAAAGGGGGTGACGAGGGGGCGGACCCGGGCATGCTCCATGCAGCCGTGCGGGGGTGAAGAGCCGTTTCGTGAATCCACTTCGCCTTACGAGGCGTATTGGACAAGGATGGGATGGAGACGCGGGCTGCATACCGCGCGTCCAAACCCATGACACGACGCCTGGAGACGCCGGACCGAGGCACCGGCAGCATACGAGAGTTGCAGTGACGCGAATTGTCAGCAAGGCCGTCATCCTCGCCGCCGGTAACGGTGACCGTTTCCACAACCCCACGCACGATTCGAAGCTGCTGCAGCCGCTGCTCGGACGCCCCCTCCTGCAGCGCACGCTCGAGGCCGCATACGACGCCGGCATCCGTGCGGCGACGGTCGTGCTCGGCTACCAGGCCGACCGGGTCCGCGGGCTGGCCGAAGCGGCGGCGCCGCGCGGCATGGACGTGTCGTTCGCACTGAACCCCGAATGGCGTCTCGAGAACGGCGTGTCCGCGCTGGCGGCGCGGGCATCGGTCGGCAGCGATCGCTTCGCGCTGCTCATGGGCGATCACGTGTTCGAGCCGCCGGTGCTGCAGCGCATGCTGCGCCTCGACGTCGCTGACGGCGAGTCGCTCCTCGCCGTGGACGCGCGGCCCGTGCCTCCCGAGATCGCCGACGAAGCCACCAAGGTCCGCCGCGTGGGATCCCGCATCGTCGCCATCGGCAAGGACCTGATCGAGTACGACGCGCTGGATACCGGCGTCTTCGTGTTCTCGCCGGTGCTGTTCGAGGCGCTCACTCACGCCTGTGGGCTGGGCGATACGACGCTGAGCGGCGGCGTCCGCGAGCTCGCCTCGCGCGGGCTGATGCGCGGCGTCGAGATCGGCGATGCGACGTGGTGCGACATCGACACGTTGTCGGATCTCGCGGCGGCGGAATCGGCCCTGGGCGCGCCGTCAGCATGAGCACCTCTCGAAGCCGCCTGATCTCGCTCGGCGCGTTCGCGATCGGCGCGGTCCTCTTCGCCGCCACGCTCTATTACATCGACTTTCATCTCATCGCGAGCATGGGCTCGCGCTTCGGGTTGGCGTTCGCGCTGTCGATCCTCGCCAGCGGCGTCTGGCACCTGGCGCGGACCTGGGCCTGGTCGTGGTGCTTTCCGCGCCCACGCACCGTGCCGTTTCTCCGGCTGGCGCGGGTGCGCCTCGCCGCCGAGGCGTTCAGCTATCTCACCCTCCGCGGCATCGCCGGCGAGCCGCTGAAAGTCGTGCTGCTCTCGCGCGAGGTCGATCCTCGCGTCGCCACCGCCGCCGTGGCGCTCGAGCGGCTGGGCTACATGGTCGGCACCACCCTGATCGTCGGCGTGGGGTCGCTGATCGCGATTGCGCTGCTGCCGCTGACGCACACGTGGTTCCGCATCTTCCGGGCGTTCGCGATCGCCGCGGGGGTGATTACCGTGCTCACCGCGCTCGTGCTCGGCGGCCGCGGCACCTACCTGATCGCGCTGGTCGAGAAGATCGATGCCGCGCTCGGCACCGCGATGGCGCGCGGGCGCGTCGGCCGCTTCGTCGGCGCCGTCGAGCGCCAGCTCCTGGATCTCGTGCGCGGTAATCCCGTGCGTCTCGCCGTGCTGACCACGGCGACGCTGATCGCCTATGGCGCGATGGCGGCTGAGGCGTGGGCGATCATGTACGCAGCCGGGGTCCCGGTCGCCTTCACCGCCGCGATGGCGGTGGAGACGTTCTCGCGCGTGGCCAGCTTCGCGTCGGCCTTCATCCCGGCGAACCTCGGCGCGCTCGAAGCCTCGAGCGTGGCGGCCGTCACCGCAATCGGCGCGATGGCGGCGGGAGCGCCGCTCGCGCTGGCGCGGCGCCTGCGCGGGCTGTTCTGGGCCGGAATCGGGCTGGCGATCTATCCGCGCGGCCAGCAGCCGGCGGCGGTATCGCAGGCGCCGGCGCGCGTGCCGTCGGCGGCGCGCGGGCCGATTCTGCTCTACCTGCCCGACGACGAGCACGGGGGAGTGACGCCGTTCACGCGCGTCGCGGGACTGCCGATCGCCGAGCGCGTGGTGCGTTCGGCGTTCCGCGCCGGATACGCGCGCGTGCTGGTGTTCGCGAGTCCAGGCATGGCCGGCGCGCTGCGCCGCGTCCTCCGCGAGATTCATGGCGAGGTCCGGATCGTCACCGACGCGCGCGACTGGCAGGAGCTGCTCGCGTCGCTCGGCGCGGACGAGGAGGTCAGCGCCGTCGGGCCGGGCACGGTCGTCTCGCCCGCGCTCCTGGGTGATGCCATTTCGATCAAGGTGCCGGACGGCGAGCCGCTGGACGTGCCGGCGGGGCGCGAGTGGCAGGTGTCGGGGGTGCTGCGGCTCACCGCCGCCGCCGCGCGCGACGCGGCAGGGCTGAAGACGGCGCTGCACGCGCGGCTGCAGTCGAGCGCGCCCGTTCCGGCGGGCGAGGACGTCTCGTTCGGCCGCGCCCGGCTGGCGCTGCGCATTCCGGACGCGGCAGCGCTTCCCGCGGCCGAGCAGATCATCCGGCGATCGAGCTACAAGGACACTGACAACAAAGTGGCGCGCTTCAACCGCAGCATGTCGCTGCCGCTGAGCGTCGCGCTGATCCGGACGCCGCTGACCGCCAATCAGCTCTCGGTGGCGCTCGTCGCGGTCGGCTTCTACTCCGCGTGGCTGTTCAGCACCGGCAACTACTGGGCGGGCGTGCTCGGCGGGTTCCTGTCGCTCGCCGCGAGCGTGATGGATGGCTGCGACGGCGAGATCGCGCGGCTCAAGTATCAGGAGTCGGCGCTCGGCTGCTGGATCGAGACCTTCGGGGACTATTCCTATTACATCGCCATCTTCGTCGGCCTGACGGTCGGCGCCGGGCGGCGGACCGGATGGCACGGGTTCTACTGGCTGGGCGGGATCGCGCTGGCCGGCACGCTGGTCGCGTTTGCGATGTTGATCTACCTGCGCAGCCGCATCACCGCCGGACAGCCGGAAAAGCTGCACACCATCGCCCGCGCCCGCTTCCGCCAGGAGCAGACCTGGTGGTCGCGGATCATCTGGCGCATCTCGTTCGTCGCGACCCGCTCGGCGATGCCATACGGGATATTCGCGTTCTCCCTCGCCGGGCTGCTCCCCTTCGTCGTGGTGCTGGCGGCAATCGGATCGAACACCTACTGGATCTCGATGGTGCTGAAGCTCCGGCACCTGCTCGGCGAGGACAGCGAGGCGGTCGCGGCATGAGCGGCGGAGAGCCCACGCACGGGCTCCCGACGTCGAACCGTATTCGCGCCGGAACTAGACTTCGCGCCGCCCTTCCATGGCTTTGTGCATGGTGAACTCGTCGGCGTATTCGAGGTCGCTGCCGACCGGCACCCCCATCGCGATGCGCGTCACACGCACGCCGAGCGGCTTGAGCAGCTTGGCGAGGTAGATCGCCGTCGCCTCCCCTTCCACGTTGGGATTGGTGGCGAGAATGACTTCCTCGACGCTGCCGGTGCCGACCCGCGTCAGCAGCTCCTTCACCTTCAGGTCGTCCGGGCCGACGCCGTGCAGCGGGGACAGCGCGCCCATCAGCACGTGGTACATCCCCTTGAAGTCCCGCGTCTTCTCGATCGCGGTGACGTTCTCCGGCTCTTCGACGACGCAGATGACGCGCCGGTCGCGGCCGCTGTCGGTGCAGAAGTAGCAGGGATCGGTGTCGGTGATGTTGCTGCACACCGAGCAGTAGGTCACGCGGTCCTTCACCTCGCGCATCGCCGCGGCGAGGCGCTCGACGTCCTCGCGCGGGGTCTTGAGCACGTGGAACGCGAGGCGCTGCGCGCTCTTGGCGCCGATGCCGGGAAGGCGCTGGAGCTGCTCGATCAGCTTGTTGAGCGGATCGGGACGGCTCATCTAAGGCTTCGCTTGCATCAGAACATGCCGGGGATCTTGAGACCGCCGAGCATGCCGCTCATCTGCTTCTGCATCGCTTCGTCGGCCTTGCGCTGCGCATCGTTGATGGCGGCGAGGATCAGATCCTGCAGCATCTCGACGTCGTCTTTCGAGACCGCTTCGGGGTCGATCTTGAGGGCGAGGACCTGCTTGGCGCCGTTCATCGTGACGGTGACCATGCCGCCGCCGGCCGTGGCCTCGACCTTCAGCTCGGCCATCTGCTTCTGCATGCGCTCCTGCATCTGCTGCGCCTGCTTCATGAGCTGCTGCGGATTCATGCTTCCTTCTCCTCCACGTCTTTGATCTCGGCGGCGAACACGTCCAGCATGGTCTGGACGCCCGGATCGGACAGCGCGCGCTCCTTCAGCGTCCTCGCGCGATCGGCGTCGTTCGGCGGCGGCGCCGGGGTCGGGGCCGCGGGCGCGATTGTCTCGCGAGCGCCGGCGCCGGGCGCCGCGTCTGCGAGTCCTTCCGCGGCGGCGACGGCGATCTTCCGTCCGGCGAGCTGGCTGGCGGCCGCCTCCAGCCAGGGACGGGTCTGCTCGAGCTGCGCGCGCAGCGCGCGGTGCTGCGGCGCGAACGTGAACACGACGCGATCGCCGGTGAACTCGATCCTCTGCGCCTGCGCCACTACCGTGCCGAAGAAGAACTTCTTGGCCTTGCGCACCTCGCTGAGGAACGCGTCCTTGAGGATCGACGGATCCACGGGGGCGAGCGCCGGCGGCGCCTCGGGCGCCGGCGGTGTGGCGGCGGCGCTGCGCTTCGCTTCGATCGCCTTGACTGTCTCGGTACGCGATGCCGGTACGGGCGCCGGCGGCGGCGCCGGTCTCGACGGGGCCGCGGCGGCCGCCGGCGCCCTGGGCGCCGCGGCGGGCGATGCGGCAGGTCTTGGCGCGGCTGCCGGCACGGCCGGCCGCGCGCCCGGTGCGCCCCCCTCGAGCTGCTTGATCAGATCGGTGAGCGGCACCAGCTTCCGCAGGTGGATCCAGCGCAGCAGCGCCATCTCGAGCTGGTAGCGCGGCTGCATCGCGCCGCGGATCTCGTACTCCGCCCTGGTCAGCACGTCGAAGGCGCGCATCAGGTCCTCGCCGGAGAAGCGGCGCGACAGATCGAGCAGCGCCTGGCGCTCCGCTTCGGCGGCGATCTCGGGGTCGGCGACGCGCGACGCATCGATCGAGAGGACCAGCAGGTCGCGGGTGAGCCGCGCGAGCTCACGTACCACGAGCCGCAGGTCGTACCCGGATTCCACCGCCTGCGCCGTCAGCTCGAACACCGCGGCGGCGTCGTCCCGCGCGACGGCATCGGCGATGGCGATGAGCAGGTCGCGCCGCACCAGTCCCAGCACGCCGGACACGTCGTCGGCGGTGATGGTCGTGCCGGCAAAGCCGATCACCTGGTCGAACGCGCTCTGCGCGTCCCGCATGCTGCCGTCTCCGGCGCGGGCGATCAGCATCAGCGCCGCGTCGTCGACGTCAATCCGTTCGGCGGCGGCGATCGCGCGCAGCTGGTCGGCGATCTGCTTCACGCCGATGGTCTTCAGCTCGAAGACCTGCGAGCGCGACTGGATGGTCGGCGGGACCTTGTCGATCTCGGTCGTCGCCATCATGAAGACGACGTGCGGCGGCGGTTCCTCGATCGACTTCAGCAGCGCGTCGAAGGACTGCGCCGACAGGCGGTGGACTTCGTCGATGATGAAGATCTTGTAGCGGTTGCGCACCGGCGCCATGCCGAGGCCGTCGATGATGACGGCGCGGACCTTGTCGACCTGGGTATTGGTGGCGGCGTCGATCTCGATCACGTCCATGTCGCGGCCGTCGGCGATCTCGACGCACGCGTCGCAGGCGCCGCAGGGATCCGCGGTCGGGCCCTGGGCGCAGTTCAGCGCCCTCGCCATGATCCGCGCCGTGGTGGTCTTGCCGACGCCGCGCGGCCCCGAGAAGACGAACGACTGCGCGATCCGCTTCGCGGCAATCGCGTTGCGGAGCGTCTGCGTCACCCCCTTCTGCCCGATGACGTCATCGAACCGCTGGGGTCGCCACTTTCTGGCGAGAACTTGGTAAGACATGGTCGAGGCAGGACGATTCGGAACAATCAGTGTACTACGACGCGAGTGGGTGAGGGTCCGATAAGCGGCGAGCGGCGGGCGGAAAGCGGCGAGCGGCAGGCTGACGAGTGCACCCGACCGCGATCCGGAGGGCCTGCGGCACAGCACAGGGACTACTTAGCGCTGCTGCCTTCCGGCCCTGACGCGGTTCGTAGGCTGCACTTGCACAGGGTCCGGACCGCGGTCCGATGCACTGTCGTCCAAGTGTACTACACGGCGCACGCCCTCTCAGCCCGGCGGGGCGTCTCTCAGTCGTTGCGGAACGTCCGCCAGTCGACGTGCAGCTTGCGCATTCGCGCGCGAAGCGTGTGCGGATTGATTTTCAGGAGGTGGGCGGCGCCGTAGCGCCCCTCGACGCGGCCGTGGGTGTGGCGCAGCGCCAGTTCGATATGGCGGCGCATCACGACGTCGAGAGGCTGGATATCCGTCGGGGCGGGAGGCGCGCCGGCGGCCCGTTCCGGCGGCGCGCCCGCGGCGCGGGCGCCGCCGCCGAGCGCCGCGGCGACGTCGAGCGCGCGCCCCTGCCCGATGAGGACCGCCCGATCCATGACCGCGGCCATCTCTCGCACGTTGCCCGGCCACCGGTAGGCGGCCAGCATCTCGACGTCCTCGTCGGAGACCGGCACCGCGCGGAGCCCGAAGCGGTTCGCGGCGCGCTCGGCGAAGTACTCGGCGAAGGCGCGGATGTCGCCGGGGCGGTCGCGCAGCGGCGGAATCACGATCGGAAACACCGACAGCCGGTAATACAGATCCTCGCGGAACGTCTGCGCTTCGACCATCGCCGGCAGGTCGCGGTGCGTCGCGGCGACGATCCGCACCTTCACGCTGATCGCGCGATCCCCGCCGACGCGCACCACCTCGCCGTCCTGGACGACGCGCAGCAGGCGGACCTGCGCGGCGGGCGCCAGCTCGCCGACTTCGTCGAGGAACAGCGTGCCGCCGTCGGCCTGCTCGAACCAGCCCTTGCGCCGCGCCACCGCGCCGGTGAACGCCCCGGCCTCGTGGCCGAACAGCTCGGAGTCGATCAGTTCGGGCGCGATCGCGCCGCAGTTGACGCGGCGGAACGGACCGTTGCGGAACGGCGACTGCTCGTGGATCGCGCGGGCGATGATCTCCTTGCCGGTCCCCGTCTCGCCGAAGAGCAGGACCGGCGCGCTGCTGCGCGCCACGATCTGCGCGCGCGCCATGACGGTGGCCAGCCCGGTGTTGCCGCCGATCAGCTTCTCGTCCCCGACCGGCGGAACGCCGGTGATCAGGTGCTCCGGCACCGCGTGCGGCGCCGCCGTCGGGGGTCGGATTTTCTGTCGCATGCGACGGTCGAGCCAGCATATCGCACAGGTCCGCCGGCGCGGCTCGTTCGTTGCACCCCCTCGGCGCATGAAGAACCCCGTTGCTCTCGTGTTACTCGCCGCACTAATCGCCGCTCCCGCCTGGGCTGACGCCGGACAGGAGCCGCGCCAGCCCGTCAACGCTCAGCAGACCTCCAACGTGCCGCCCGAAGCGCGGCAGGCCGAGGACGCGATCGAAGATGCCGTGCGCCGCTTCGGCGTCGGCGTGGTCGGCGGCGTCGGCCTCGACCCCGAGCTGATCATGTTCGGCGCGCACGGAACGTTCGAGCCGGTCTTTCACCCGGCGGTCCGCTTCCGTCCCGGTCTCGAGGTCGGCGCCGGTGAAGTGACGACGCTGCTCGCCATCAATCTCGACGTGCTGTACACGCTGCCCGGCGCGACGCGCGGAACGGCCTGGTCCCCCTACATCGGGGCCGGCCCGACATTCGGCTTGAGCCACAAGGGGTTCGAGACCGGCGACGCCGACAACGTCGAGACGGACGATCCGGCCGACACGCCCAATCGCTTCGACTTCAGCGACACCGACTTCAACGGCGGCATGAACTTCATCGCCGGCGCGCGAAACCGCGACGGTCTGTTCTTCGAGCTGCGCGCCACCGCGTGGGGCGTCTCGAACATCCGGCTGCTGGCCGGCTTCAACTTCTAGCTCCAGGGACTCACCTCCCAACCGAGAAGGCGTGCGGTCCACGGCCCGCTGGCTACGCGTCGAGCTGCTGCTGGCGTTCGTCCCGGCGGCGCTCCTGCTGCGCTACCTCGCACCGGATCGGCATGTCTGGATCTTCGCCGCCGCCGTATTGGCGCTGCTCCCGCTGGCCGGCTACATCGGGCGGGCCACGGAGGCGCTCGCCGAGCGGCTCGGCGGCGGCATCGGCGGTCTCCTCAACGCGACGTTCGGCAACGCCACCGAGCTGATCATCGGCGCGCTGGCGCTGCGCGAGGGGCTGCCGGATCTCGTCAAGGCGTCGCTGACCGGATCGATCATCGGCAACGTCCTGCTCGTCTTCGGCGCCGCGGCGCTCGCCGGCGGGCTCGGACGTCCGGTGCAGAAGTTCAATCGCACCGCCGCCGGCCTCGGCACGACCATGCTGCTGCTGAGCGCGGTGGGATTGATCGTGCCGGCAGTGTTCCACCATCTGGCGAGGGGACGCGGCGCCACGGAGCTGAAGCTCGACACCGAAATCGCCGTCGTCCTGCTCGCGACGTACTGCGTCAGCCTGGTCTTCACGCTCAAGACGCATCGCACGCTGTACGGCGCCGCCCTGCCGCCGGCGCCGCGGCGGCAGCGTCACGCGGCGCCGACGCGGCGATGGATCCTGCTGCTGGTCGGCGCGACGGTGGCGGTGGCGGTGGTCAGCGAGATCCTGGTCGGCGCGGTCGCCGAGACGGCGCGCGTGCTCGGATGGACGGAGCTGTTCGTCGGCGTCGTTGTCGTGGCCGTCGTCGGCAACGCGGCGGAACACTACTCGGCGGTGACGCTGGCGGCGCGCGACCAGATGGATGCGGCGATGGCGATTGCGGTCGGGTCGTCGACGCAGATCGCGCTGTTCGTCGGTCCGGCGCTGGTGCTCCTCAGCTACGTCATCGCGCCGCGGCCGATGGACCTGCTCTTCAGCATGTTCGAGCTGGTGGCGATCGCCGTCGCGGTGCTGAGCATCGCCTTCATCGCGCACGACGGCGAGACGCACTGGATGGAGGGGGTCCAGCTGCTGGCGATCTACGTCGTGCTGGCGCTCGGCTTCTACTTCCTGCCGGCGTGACCGCCGGACGGCCGGCAGCCAACAGCTGAGGTAGGACCTGCGTTCACTCCGCGCGGCCGCGGAGTGATAATGCGCACGATGCCTGCGCAGCACGTCGCCGCCTTCCACCACTCCGACGGCTTCATCGTCGACCGCGTCGCGTCGTTCGTCGCGGAGGGACTCGCGGCCGCCGAGCAGGTGGTCGTGATCGCGACGCTGCCGCACTGGAGCGCCGTGACACGACGGCTGCACGACCAGGGCGTGGCGTACGGCCGCGCCGCGGCGAACGGGAGCCTCGTGCTCGTCGAGGCCGACCAGGTGGCCGACACCCTCACCGCGGGCGGCGAGTTCGATCTGAACGGGTTCCGCGCCACCCTGCAGCCGTTCCTGAAAGCGGGCGCCAGGGTGCGTATCTACGGCGAGGTCGTGTCGCTGCTGGTCCAGCGCGGGCAGATCGAGGGCGCGCTTGCGCTGGAGCGCCTCGGGCACGAGCTCGCCGCCGCGTTCGACATCGGCATCTTCTGCGGGTATCACACCAGCGGCGCGAGACGGCTCACCTCGCGCGAGCTCGCCGCGATCGAGAGCCTGCACCATGCCAGCGTCTCCGAGGAGCAGCACTTTCATGCCGTGCGCTTCTACCAGGACCGCGACTCGCTCGCCCGCATCGTGGCGCAGTTCCTCGGCGAGGGGTTCGCCGCCGGCGCTCCCGGCATCGTGATCGCGACGCCCGAGCATCGCATGACGCTCGAAGCGGTCCTGGCGTCGTACTGCTTCGACGTCCCCGGACTCGAGTCCGGCGGCGATCTGATCATGCTCGACGCCGCGCAGCTGCTGTCGCAGTTCATGGTCGGCGACATGCCCGACGCGTCGCGGTTCAGGGACGCGGTCATCCCGCTGATCGAGCGCGCCAGCCGCGGCCGGCCCGGGTGCGTGGTGCGCGCGTACGGCGAGATGGTCGACGTGCTGTGGAAAGCCGGGCACACGGCCGCCGCGGTGCGGCTCGAAACCATGTGGAACCAGCTGGCGCGCACGCACACCTTCGCGCTGTTGTGCGGCTACTCGATCGGACACTTCTACAAGGATGCCGCGTGCCGTCAGGTGCCGGGCCTCCACACGCACGTGTGGTCGGACGGCGGCCCGGCGGCGATCGCCAACTGACCTCGGGGTGACCCGCTTCGCTCCATGATCGTGGCCGCAGACGGCTCCGTGAGGCCGGTTTCCAGCGCGCGCCGCCTGGTGCGGACGACTGCGATCGGCGCGGCGATCGCCGCCGTCTACATCGCTGCGGCGCACTTCGGATTCCGCGTCGCCTTCGTCGCCGAGCAGATCACTACCGTCTGGGCGCCGACCGGCATCGCGATCGCCGCGCTGCTGCTGGGCGGCATCCGCCTGTGGCCGGCGATCTGGATCGGGGCATTTGCGGCCAATGCCGCGACGACCGCCCCGATGTGGACGGCGGCAGCCATCGCCACCGGCAACACCCTCGAGGCGGTGGCGGCCGCCTGGCTGCTGCGCCGGCGGCCGGAGTTCGCCGCGACGCTGGCGCGCGTCGGCGACGTCACCGCTTTTCTCGTCGTCGCGGTGGTGGCGAGTCCGGTGGTCAGCGCCACGGTCGGGGTGACCACCCTGTGCGCGGCGGGCGTGCAGCCCTGGAATGCCTTCGCGGCGCTGTGGTGGAACTGGTGGTTCGGCGACGCACTCGGCTCGGTGATCGTCGCGCCCGCCATCCTCACCACCGTCCGTCAGCGGTGGCCCGGGCGGCGGCTGGCGCTCGCGGCGATCTTCGTCGGCGGCGCGGTGATCGTGGCCTACGTGGCATTCGGGATCGTTCCGCTGCGCCCCCACCCTGCCGAGTACATCGTCTTTCCTCTCGTGATCGCCGCCGCCGTCAGCGGCGGCCCCGCGGTCACGTCGCTGGTCGTCCTCGGCGCCGTGTCGGTGGCGGTCTGGCAGACGCCTCCCGGCAGCGCCCTCGTACTCCTGCAGCTCTTCATGGGCGTGCTTGCCGCGACCGCGCTGCTGCTCGCGGCCGCGATCGCGGAACGGCGGCGGATCGAAGAACGCGAGCGGGAAGCGGCGGCGGTCCTGCGGCACCGCGAAGAGATGCTGAGCCTGGCGCAGCGCGCCGGCGGGGTCGCCACGTTCGAGTGGGATTTCCGCCGCCAGACCGCGCACTGTTCGGCGGAGTTCTTCGCCATCTTCGGACTGCCGGCCCGGGCCGGGGTGATGACCGCAGCCGAGTGGAGCAAGTACGTGCACCCCGACGACCGGCAGCGCATGAGCGTGCATCTCGCGCGCGCGCTGGCGGGAGAGGAGCCGGCGGCTGCGGATTACCGCATCGCGACCGCGGATGGACGGCTGCGCTGGCTCAGTTATGCCGGCAAGCTGCAGAGCACCCGCGACGGCGAGCGCATGCTGGGCATCGTCGTCGACATCACCGACCGCAAGGCGCTCGAGCGCGAGCTGCGCGATCACGGCGACGTGCTGTCGCGCAGCGAAGAACGGTATCGCCGCATCTTCGAGAGCACCGGCGTGTCGCTGTGGGAGGAGGATTTCAGCGACGTCAAGGCGATCCTCGACGCGCTGGGCCTCCGCGGCGAGGCGCTCGAAGCGCACCTCCGCTCGCATCCCGGGGTGGTCGACGAGTGCGTCGCGCGTGTGAAGATCGTCGACGTCAACCCGGCGACGCTGCGACTCCTCGGCGCCGCCGACAAGCGTGCGCTGGTCGGATCGCTGTCCCGGATCTTCCGTCCCGAGACGCGCGAGGTGTTCATCGGGGAGCTGCTGGCGCTCGCCGGCGGAGACCGCGACTTCACCGCCGAAGCGGCCGTACAGAGCGTCGACGGCCGCCGCGTCGACGTCCTGCTCAGCGTCGCGTTCCCGCCGCCGGACGAGCCGCCGGCCAGCGTTCTGGTCAGCCTTGCCGACATCACCGGCCGCAAGCAGGCGGAGATCGCGCTCCGCAGGGAAGTCGAGGTCCGCACCGCGCTGGCGCTGGAGAACGAGCGCCTGTACCAGGAAGCGGAGCACGCCAACCGCCTGAAGGACGAGTTCCTCGCCACCCTCTCGCACGAGCTGCGCACGCCTCTCAATGCGGTGCTCGGCTGGGCGCACATGCTCCGGGAAGGCACCCTCCAGCCGGCGATGCGTGAGCGGGCGCTCGAGTCCGTGGAGCGCAACGCCAAGGCGCAGGCGCAGCTCGTCGAAGATCTGCTCGACGTCTCGCGAATCGTCGCCGGCAAGCTGCAGATCCGCAGCGACGCGGTCGATCTTGCGGCCGTGGTCTCGAACGCGGTCGAGACCGTGCGCGCCGGCGTGAGCGCGAAGCAGTTGACGCTCGAGCTTCAGGTGCCGCCCGCGAACGCGGTGACGGTCATCGGCGATGCGGACCGGCTGCAGCAAGTGGTCTGGAACCTGGTGTCGAACGCCATCAAGTTCACCCCGAACGGCGGACGGGTCGACGTCGAGCTGCGACAGAACGACTCCGCGGCCGAGATCGTCGTCTGCGACACCGGACAGGGGATCGACCCGGCGTTCGCGCCGCATCTGTTCGAGCGGTTCCGGCAGATGGACGCCTCGAAGACGCGCGTGCACGGCGGCCTCGGCCTGGGACTCTCGATCGTCAAGCACCTGGTGGAGGCGCATGGCGGCACCGTGCAGGCGGAGAGCGAGGGGACCGGCCGCGGCGCGACATTTCGCGTGCGGCTGCCGCTGCGCGCCGCCGGCGCGGCCGTCCCACCCAGCTCGCCTCCAGGAACTCCCACCGCGGCGAATGTGCTCGCCGGCGTGCGTGCGCTCGTGGTCGACAACGAAGCGGACGCACGCGACCTCACCCGCCACATGCTGGAACAGCGCGGCGCTGCGGTGGTGACGGCCGGGTCGGCGGGAGCGGCGCTGCACCGTCTCGCGCACGAGCGCTTCGACGTCCTCGTCGCCGACATCGGCATGCCGGAACAGGACGGCCTCGCCCTGATCCGCGCGCTCCGCGCTTTCCCCGCGCACCTCGCGAATCGCGGGATACCCGCCGTCGCGCTGACGGCTTACGCCGGCGCCGCGGCGCAGGCGGAGGCCCTCGACGCCGGTTTCAATTCGCACGTGGAGAAGCCGGTCGAGCCCGAGGCGCTCGTCGGCGCCGTCGCGTCGCTCTCACGCATCGTCCGGCCGTAGACGGCGCGCGCGTATGGTCCGCCATCGCCCGCCGGTCGCGTGCCCTCTTGACCGACCAATTTGGTCGGATATAGGCTTACTTTAATCCGACCGTTCTGGTCGGCTATTGGTTTGAAAGGGAAATCGATGCCGTTTCGCTCGTTCGTGCGCCGGATCGTGGCTGTTTCCAGCCTCGCCGGCGCTGCCGTTTTCGCTCCGGTTCCGGCGCTCGCCGCCCATTCGAACACCGACCCGCAAATCGCCTTCAGGTTCGACATTCCCGCAGGGCCGCTCGACGCGGCGGTCGCGGCATTCCGCCAGGTGACGGGCGTGACCGTCTCGGTGGAGTCCTCGCTCGCCGCCGCCGTGCAGAGCATCCACTCTCCCGGCGTCCGCGGGACCTTCACCGCGAGCCAGGCGCTCGAGCGGATGCTCGAGGGGACCGGACTCGCTCACCGGCTGTCCGGCGCCAACGCCTACGCCATCGACGTCCGTCCCGTATCCGAGAACGTCGAAGTCCACGGCAGCCTTTCGGACGCCGCCGCCGGATCGACGACCGCGACCCGGACGCTGACGCCGCTGCGCGATGTGCCGCAAGCGGTCACGGTGATCACGCGCAGCACCATCGCCGATCAAAGCATGCAGAGCATGGCGGACGTCGTCCGCTACGTGCCCGGGGTCGGAATGGGACAGGGTGAAGGCAACCGCGACACCCCGATCCTGCGCGGCAACAGCACCACCGCCGATTTCTTCGTCGACGGCGTGCGCGACGACGTGCAGTACTTCCGCGACTTGTACAACGTCGAACGCGTCGAGGCGCTGAAAGGGCCGAACGCGATGATCTTCGGCCGCGGCGGCGCCGGCGGCGTGATCAACCGCGCCACGCGCCAGGCCGACTGGAGCACGGTGCACGAGCTGACCGTTCAGGGGGGCTCGCACGACAATCGCCGCCTCTCGCTGGATCTGGGTCGTCCGCTCGGCGCGCTGGCCGCACGCGTGACCGGCATGTACGAGAACTCGAACTCGTATCGGGACGGCGTCGGCGTCGAGCGCTACGGCGTGAATCCGACGATGGCGCTCACGCTCGGCGCGTCGACGATGATCCGCGCCGGATACGAACGCTTCCACGACGATCGCACGGCGGATCGCGGGGTGCCGTCGTTCGCCGGGCGGCCGCTCGACACCGCCCCGTCGGCGTTCTTCGGCGATCCCGACGCGAGCAACAGCGTGGTGACCGTGAACGCGCTCACCGCGGCGGTGGATCGGCGGATCGGCGCAAGCGTGCTGCTGCGCAACCGGGCGCGGTTCGCGGACTACGACAAGTTCTACCAGAACGTGTTTCCGTCGGCGGCGGCCGGCGCCGGCGGATCGGACGTCGCCATTTCGGCCTACAACAACCGCACCGCGCGGCAGAATGTCTTCAACCAGACCGATCTGAACCTGACGGCGTTCACCGGGGCCGTCAAGCACGTGCTGCTGGCCGGCGCCGAGTTCGGCCGGCAGCAGACCGACAACCGGAGGCAGACCGGCTACTTCACCGCGGTCGGCCCGGCGGTGACCTCCGTGACCGTGCCGGTCAGCGCTCCCACGATCTCCGTGCCGGTGACGTTCGCGCCCAGTGCGACCGACGCCGACAATCACGGCGTGGCGACAGTAGCGGCGGTCTACGCGCAGGATCAGGTGGAACTGTCGCGTCACGTGCAGGCCGTGATCGGCCTGCGCTTCGACCGGTTCGACGTCGACTTCCACAACAACCGCACCGGCGCCGATGTCGCGAGCACCGACAATCTGCTGTCGCCGCGCCTGGGCATCATCTACAAGCCCGTGGAACCGGTGTCGCTGTATGCGAGCTACAGCCTCACTTACGTCCCGCGCGCCGGTGAGCAGTTGTCGTCGTTGTCGCTGACCAATCAGTCGCTCGATCCCGAGAAGTTCGTCAACTACGAAGCCGGCATCAAGTGGGACCTGCGGCCGGCGCTGTCGCTCACCGCGGCGGTCTACCGCCTTGCCCGCACCAACGTCGTGGTCCCCGACCCGGCCGACGCGACCCGCTCGATCCTCGTGGACGGCCAGCGCACGAACGGCGTCGAACTCGGCGCCACCGGGCACCTCACGCGCGCGTGGAGCGTGGTCGGCGGCTACGCCTACCAGGACGGCAGGATTACGCAGACGCTGTCGGCGAGCGCGAAGGCGGGCGCCCGGCTGGCGCAGGTGCCGCGGCATGCCTTTTCGCTGTGGAACCGTTATGACGTGACGCCGCGCTGGGGGATCGGCGCCGGACTCATCCGCAGCGCAGACATGTTCACGTCGACGGACAACACGGTCGTGCTGCCGTCGTTCACGCGCGTCGACGCGGCGCTGTTCCTGCGGCTGTCGCGCGCGCTCTCGGCGCAGGTGAACGTCGAGAACCTGCTCGACGAACGCTACTTCGCGTTCTCGAACGGCAACAACAACATCACGCCCGGTTCGCCGCGCGCGGTGCGCGTCTCGCTGACGGCACGGTTCTGAGCCCCGCCTCTACTCGAGCGCGCGGATCACGCGGCAGGGGTTCCCCGCGGCGAAGACGCCGTCCGGGACGTCCCGCGTCACGACGCTGCCGGCGCCGATCGCGCTGCGCGCGCCGATCCGCACGCCGGGCAGGATGACGGCGCCGCCGCCGACCCAGACATCGGATCCGATGTCGATCGGCTTCGCGGTAGTGGGCTCCCTGCCTTAAGCGAACTTAATGTGCGCGTCATGCACGGCTCACGTGGATCGCGTTCAATCTGGACTGCGCCGTAACCATGCGCCTGACCACTGGCGACGCTCGTGGAGTGCGTCACGCCCAGCCAACGCCGTCGACCGGTCCCCTCGCCGCGTCGGCAGCCCTCGCGGTCGGGTTGCTCTCGGTGTTCGTACTGGATCAGGCGAGTGGTTCGGCGCCCGTGCAGCACCTCTACTACGTGTTCATCGTGCTCGCCGCGATCCGCTTCGGGTTCGCGGGCGGCATCGCCGCCTCGCTGGTCGCCATCGTCCTGTACCATGTCGCCAATCCCCGCCTCCTGGCCTTCCAGCATCAGCAGTGGGACTTCGTGCAGGTCCTGCTCTTCGTGGCTGTCGGCCTCGTCACCGCCCGGCTGGTAGACGACAACCGCCGGCTGGACCTGCTGGCGCGCACGGACGATCTCACGGGACTGCACAACCTGCGCTCGTTCGAACAGCGGCTGCGCGCGATGTTCCGGGCCTGCCGCGCGGCGAACGAGCCGCTGGCGATGCTGGTGCTCGATGTCGATCGGCTGAAAACGCTCAACGACACGCACGGCCATCTCGCCGGCGCGGAAGCGGTGCGGACCGTGGGGCGAGTGATCGCGGCGCGGCTGCCGGCGGGCGCCGCCGCGTGCCGCTACGGCGGCGATGAGTTCGTGGTCGCGCTCCCCCGGTACGACGCGGCCGAGGGGCAGGTCTTCGCCGACGCGCTTCGCGCGGCCGTGCAGGCCGAGGCCCCGGATCTGGCCGGGATCTCGTTTCCCGCCGGGACGCTGTCGGTGAGCATCGGCGTCGCCTGCCAGCGCTTCGGCCTGCGCTGGACGCCGCCGGATCTCTCGGAAGCCGGCGAACGGCTGTTCCGCGCCGCGGATCGCGCGCTGTACCGGGCCAAGGAGCTGGGGCGCAATCAGGTCTCGGTCGCCGGCCCCGGCACGGTGCATGATGAGGACAGCGGCCAGCGATGCGCATCCTTGTAGTCGAGGACGATCAGAGAGTCGCCAGCTTCATTCAGAGCGGCCTGGGCCAGGAAGGCTACGCGGTCGACGTCCTGCACGAGGGAACGTTCGCGGGCGAGCAGGCGCGCACGGTGGACTACGACGCCGTCATCCTCGACGTCATGCTGCCGGGCCGATCCGGGTTCCAGGTGCTGCGCGACATTCGCGCGCGCAAACCGTCGCTCCCGGTCGTCATGCTGACCGCGAAGGACGCGGTCGACGACCGGATCGCCGGGCTCGACAGCGGCGCCGACGACTACCTGGTCAAGCCGTTCGCGCTGGCCGAACTGTCCGCGCGGCTGCGCGCGGTGCTTCGCCGCGGCGCGCCGCGCGAGAACGTCCTGCGCGTGGCCGATCTCGAGGTCGACACCATGACGCGGACCGTGCGCCGCGGCGGACGCCGGATCGCGCTCACCGCCAAGGAGTACGCGCTCCTCGAATACCTGATGCGCAACAGCGGCCGTCCCCTCACCAAGTCGCTCATCATCGAGCACGTCTGGGACATTCACTTCGACAGCGTCAGCAACGTCGTCGAAGTGCATGTCAATTCGCTGCGCAACAAAGTCGATCGGGAGTTCTCGCCGCCGCTGATCCACACCGTGCGCGGCGTCGGCTACGTGCTGACGGACACGCCGCCGTGATTCCGACGCTGCGCTCGCGGCTGACCCTGGTGTACGCCGCGGTGTTCGGCGTCGTGCTGATTGCCATCGGGGCGATTTCCTACAACGTGCTCGCCTACCAGCTCGACGCGGACGTCTCCACCAACCTGGCGGGGCTCACGCGCGGCCTGCACGGCTACCTCCGCGTCGCCGACGGGGCGCCGGCAGTGGTGTTCGATCCCGCCGACCCGGCGCAGGCCGCCTTCGTCGACGAGGCGACGCGCTACTACCAGCTCTTCGACGCGGCGTCCGGCGAGCTGATCCTGCGCTCGACGGCGCTCGCGCCTCTCGGCCTCGAGCTCACCCCCGCCGAAGTGCGCCAGTTCCGCCGCCGGCCGTCCACGTTCGACGTCCAGACCGACTACGGCCGGCTGCGGGTATCGAACAGCGTGATCGACGCCGGCGGACGGACGTATCTGCTCCAGGTCGGCGTCTCGCTCGAGCCGCGCGACGCCGTCCTCGAGCGATTCCTGATCCTGCTCGCCGTCGGCGTGCCCGCGGCGCTGGTGGCCGCCATCTTCGTCGGGCGCTGGGCGGCGGGGGTCGCGCTGCGGCCGCTGTCGCAGCTCTCCGCCGCGACGCGGGGGATCGACATCGCCGGGCTGCGGCAGCGGCTTCCGGTGCGCGGCGCCGGAGACGAGCTGGACGACGTCGCGATCGCGTTCAACGAGACACTGTCCCGCCTGGAGCACGCCGTCGGCGAGATGCGGCAGTTCAGCACCGCGCTCGCGCACGAGCTGCGCACGCCGCTCGCCGCGCTGCGGGGGGACATCGAGTTGTCGATGCTGACCGCTCCCGCGGACGACGAGGCACGGCGCCGCCGCGCCGGACAGCTCGAGGAGATCGACAAGCTGAAAGCGTTGATCGAGCGGATCCTGCTGCTCGCCCGGGCGGAAGCCGGCGAGATCGCGATCCACGAGACCGACGTCGATCTTGCCGCGCTCGCCGAAACGCTGGTCGAACAGATCGAGCCGGTCGCGCGCGCCAAGGGGCTCACCCTGCGATTCGAGCGCGGCGGCGACGTGGCGGTGCGCGGCGATGCGGACTGGTTGAAACGGGTCGTCCTCAACCTGCTCGACAACGCGATCAAGTTCACGGGCGAGGGCGGCGCCATCACCGTCGCCGTCTCCTCGCGCGACGCCGAGGCGCGCCTGACCGTCCGCGACACCGGCATCGGCATCGATCCCGCGGACGCGGCGCACGTCTTCGAGCGCTTCTTTCGCGCCGACCCGGCGCGGTCGTCGGTGGTCGACGGCGCCGGACTCGGACTGAGCCTGGTGAAGTGGATCGTCGACCGTCATCACGGGCGGATCGACGTCGAGACGCGGCCCGGCGAGGGGGCCACGTTCACAGTGACGCTGCCGCGGCAGGTTAAGTGAACTTAATCCGCCGCTCAGGGCCTCCTCACGCGCGTCGGGTCCAATAGGGACAGACGACACGCGGATAGGAGGACTCATGAAGAGACAGATTACGATGGCGATGATGGTCGGCGCGCTGAGCCTGGTGCCGCTGGCGGGTTTCGCGTCGCCGGCGCCGGTCCAGAAGGGCGCGGCGAAGCCGGCACAGAAGGCGAGCGTGGCCACGCACGCCACCCGCGGGACGGTGAAGTCGGTCGACGACAAGACGCTGGTGATCACACGCGCCGGCAGGAACCACTCGGACATGACCTTCGCCGTCAACGGCGCGACGCAGAAGGACGGCACGATCGCGGCCGGCGCACCGGTGTCCGTCCGCTATCGCGAAGACGGCAAGACGAACGTGGCGACCGCCATCCGGGTCGAGTCGGGCAGGAAGCACGGCGCTCCGGCCCGGTGACGGCGCCTCGGCGGCTGCTCGAGCTCACGGGTCCCGCGGGGGGCCCGCGAGTTCCCCGTCTCGCTGCGGGCATCTGACTGTATAGAATTGCTCCGGGTCGCCCGCGATGCCGATCGGTCCTTCCGGCGAGACGGCACGGTTTGCGCCGTACGAAGTCCTCGGACCGCTCGGCAGCGGCGGCATGGGCGAGGTCTATCGCGCGTGGGACCCGCGGCTGCACCGCGAGGTGGCGCTCAAGGTCCTGCGCGAGCACTCGGGCGCGGATCCCGATCGCCTCCGCCGCTTCGTCGCCGAGGCGCGCGCCGCCAGCGCGCTCAACCATCCCAACATCCTCACCGTCTTCGACGCCGGCGTCGACGGCCCGGCACCGTACATCGTCACCGAGCTGATCGACGGACCGTCGCTGCGCGACGAGCTGCGCGCGGGTCCGGTGCCGCTCAAGCGGCTGCTCGACGTCGCCGCCCAGATCGCGGACGGCCTCGCCGAGGCGCACGCCGCCGGCATCGTCCATCGCGACCTGAAGCCCGAGAACATCATGATCACGCGCGGCGGGCGCGTGAAGATCCTCGACTTCGGCCTCGCGCTGCCCACCGGGTCCGCCGTCGCGCCCGTGCCGCCGTCGGCGCTCAACGGCGACACGGTGACCGAACCGGGACTGATCTCGGGGACCGTGCCGTACATGAGTCCCGAGCAGGCGCGCGGGGGGGCGACCGACTACCGGTCCGATCAGTTCTCGTTCGGCTTGATCCTTCACGAGATGGCGACCGGGCAGCCGCTCTTCCGGCGCGGCACACCGGCGGCGACGCTGGACGCGGTGATCAACGAGGACCCGCCGCCGCTGACCGCGCGCGTTGCCAACGCGCCCGTTCTCCTGTCGTGGATCGTGGAGCGCTGCCTCGCGAAGTTGCCCGCCGATCGGTACGCGAGCACCGCGGATCTTGCCCGCGATCTGCGCATGCTTCGCGACCGGCTGTCCGAGGCGCAGCGCCCCGGCCCGCCGGCGGGCCGCGCGGTCCGGCCGTGGATGGCGGGTCTGAGCGCCGCGGTCGTGATCCTGCTGATCGCGCTCGCCGCCGCGGTATCCGTCGCGTGGCGGCTGAACGGCGAGCGCCCGGCAGTGGATCTCTCCCAGGTGCGCTTCCGCGCGGTCGCCGCCGGCGCGGCATACGAGGGGCTGCCGGCGATCTCGCCGGACGGCGAGTTCGTCGCCTACGCGGCGGACGTGGGCGGCGTGCTCCAGATCTTCACCCGGCGGCTGTCGGCGGATACCGCGGCGCAGGTGACCGCATCCGCGTACGACTGCAAGCACCCGTTCTGGTCGCCGGACGGCAAGCGCCTCTACTACGTGTCGCTGGCGCGCCAGCGCGAAGGCAT
This sequence comes from Vicinamibacterales bacterium, assembly GCA_035699745.1. Lineage (NCBI taxonomy): Bacteria > Pseudomonadati > Acidobacteriota > Vicinamibacteria > Vicinamibacterales > Vicinamibacterales bacterium. The sequence goes on along the minus strand of DASSPH010000060.1, from coordinate 67,328 downwards.
CTGGTCGGTCGGCGCTGCCGGGGGCGCGCCGCAGGTCGTGGTGGAGAACGCGACGCGCGCCGCGATCTCGCCGGACGGCCGCACGCTGGCGTTCCTGCGGGATGACGAACGAGCGGACACGATCGGCACCGCCGCGCTCTGGCTGGCGACGCCGGAGGGGAGCGCGCCGTGGTCCAGCGACGCGGTGCAGCGCGCCGCGCGGCGCCACGAGCCGTTCGGCGCGATGCGGTTCATCGACGCCGCCCTGGCGTTCTCGCCGGACGGCCGCAGCATTGCGGTGTGCGGCGTGCCCGGCGTGCGCGAAGACCGGATGTGGCAGTTCTGGATCGTACCGCTGCCCGGCGGAGAGCCGCGCCGGCGCCTGCAGTGGTGGTCGGACGCCGGACCGCGCCACGTCAGCTTGAGCTGGTTCGCCGACAGCCGGCACGTGGCGCTTGGCGTGATGTCACTGTCGACGCCGGGCTCGCACCTCTGGATCGCCGATCTGCAGACCGATCGCGCCTGGCCGCTGACGCGCGGCGCCGACAGCGAATCGTTCCCGTCGGTCTCCGCCGCCGGCGATCGCGTCGTCTTCACCCGGGGAGAGCCCGACTACGACCTGGTCCGCATCCCGCTTGGCGCCGGCGCCGCCCCCCGGCCGCTGTTCGCCACGCCGCAGAGCGAGTCCGACCCGACGCTCTCCCCGGACGGCGCGGCGCTCGCCTACGTCACCGACCGCAACGGTCCGGACGAGATCTGGCGGCGCGCGCTGGATGGCAGCGTCGATCGGCCGCTGATCACGCAGCGCGAGTTCGGCGCCGACCGCACCGTCATGCTGAGCAGTCCGGCATTCTCCCCGGACGGACGCCACATTGCCTATCAGCGCAACGGCTTCGCGCCGCGGTGGCCGCTGCGCATCTGGATTTCGCTGGTGGAAGGCGGCGCGCCGGCGCCCCTGCTGCCGGCGAACCATGAGGGGCTCCACAGCGGTCCGACGTGGTCGCCCGACGGGCAGTGGATCGCGTTCGCGCAATGGACCGGCGGACAGTGGCAACTGGCGAAAGTCCGCGTCGGCAGCGGCGACGCTCCCATCGTGCTGCGCCGCGACGGCGTCGCCAACGCGGCACCCCACTGGTCGCGGGGCACGCCCGAGTGGATTACCTGGGAAACGGCCGCGGGCCTGATGCTCGTCTCGCCGGACGGCACGCGGCAGCGCGAGCTGTCGAAGGAACAGTGGCTCGTGCACACCTGGTCGCACGACGGCAGGCAACTCCTCGGCATCCGGCAGAGCGACGACCGGCGGCTGATGCTGGTCGGGCTCGCGGTGGAGTCCGGCCGCGAAACCGTCCTCGCGGACCTCGGCGCGTCGATCGCGTTCAACAATCCGGTGAAGGGGCTGACGCTGACCGACGGCGGGCGCGCCGTCGCGACCGCGCTGGTCCGGCCCCGCGGCGATATCTGGCTGGCCGAAGGCATCCGCATCCGGATAGAAAAACCATAGAAACACGACGGCCGCCGCCTTGACTCGCCGCGGCGGCGGGCGTAACGTCCAGCCCTGTGGAGGGCGCGATGCTGCGACGCTTCTGTGTGCCGGTCCTGATTGCGGGATTGATGGTGTGGGCCGCCGCCGATGCGCTCGCGTGCGGCGACAAGTTCCTGCGCGTCGGCCGCAGCCCGCGGTTCCGCGCCTACGCCTCGGTTCATCCGTCCGCGATCCTCGTCTACGCGCCGCGGTGGACGCCGCGCGGCATCGCCGAATTCGAGCAGATGCTGAAGCGCGCCGGTCACAAGCCGATGACGGTCACGACGGCGGGCGCCATGACGCGCGCGTTCGGCGCCGGCAGATATGACGTGGTGATTACCGGCTACGCCGACAGCCTCACGGTCCGCAAGGAAATCGACGTGCTGCCCTCGAGGCCGGCGCTGATGCCGGTACTCTACAAGCCGGCCAAAGCCGTCGCCGCGGAAGCGAGCGCCGCGTACGCATGCGTCCTGAGGCCGGACAGGATGTCGCCCTTCGAGGCGCTCGAGGAGATCGATCGCCTCATCGAGCTGCAGCTGAAGGGCGCCGCGAAGCCGTCCGCGAGATAGGCCGATGAAAGCGGCGGCTTCGTGCGCGGTCACGATCGTCCAGCTCGCCTCCGCCGCGATGCTGCACGCGCAGCCCTGGGTGCCTCCCCGAGGCGAAGGCAGCGTCTCGGTGACCTACCAGAACTACTACACGCTCGGTCACTTCAACGTGGCCGGAGAGCCGAATACCAACGGGGCGACACACAGCAAGGCGATGATGACGGAAGTCGACGTGGGGCTCACCGACACCATCGCCCTTTCGGTGTCGCTGCCGTTCATCTCGACGAAGTACACCGGGCCCGACGAGTACCTCGTCGGCGGTGTGATCACTCATCCAGGCCCCCTGGACCTCGATCGCCGGTATCACGGCGCATTCCAGGATGTCCGTGCGGAGCTGCGGCGCCTCTGGTGGGCGGGACCGGTCGCGATCGCTCCGCTCGTCGGCATCAGCCTTCCCACGCACGACTACGAGACCAGGGGCGAGGCCGTCGTCGGCCGTCACCGCCGCGAGCTGCAGGTCGGCGTCACCGCCGGCGCCGATCTGAATCGCATCCTGCCGCGCTCGTACGTGCACGGCCGCTACGCGGTGGCGCGAGGGCAGCGCATCGAGGGGTTTCCGTCACTCACGAGCCAGCTGAACGTCGAAGGCGGCGTCGAACCGACGTCCCGGTTCGGAATCCGCGGCATCGCGGGGTGGCAGTTCCGGCATCAAGGGCCGACGATTCCCGAGCTCGCGCGGCACGACTGGCTCGGCCACGACCGCTTCATCGTGTCCAGCTACTTCAACCTCGGCGCCGGGGTGAACGTCTCGCTGACGCGCAACACGGAGCTGCACGCGGTGTGGATCGCCACCGTGTCGGGCCGGAGCGGCGCGCACCGCGCGCGGATGCTGGCCATCGGCACCGCCTGGCGCTTCGGGCCGGGGGGCGGAGGATTCGGCGATTTCGGCGAGGTCAGCGCCGAACCGTCTCGGTCGACCCCGCGGCCGGCGGGATCCGGAACGTGACCACGACCGAGCCGAGCCGGATCTGATCGCCGTCGCTCAACAGGCGCGGCGCCGTCACCGCGTCGGCGCCGAGGTAGGTTCCGTTCTTGCTCCCGAGATCTTCGAGCGTGGCGCGATCGCCGTCGACGCGAATGCGCGCGTGCTGCCGGGACACGCCCGGCGCGTCGATCCAGACCTCCGCATCCGGCGCGCGCCCGAGGATGTTGTCGCCGTCGCGCAACTGCACCTGCCGCGTCGCCCAGAGCAGCCAGTACTTCACGGGCGGCGCGCCGCCGCGGCGCGCCGCGTCTTCGTCGATCGCGCCGATGAACCAGTATCCGAACCGGTGCAGCGTCCGGATGAAGATCGGATCCTCCGCCGAATCGTCGAGCGCCTGGCGCAGCTCCGCGACGAGGCCGGCGAGGTTGGTCTCCTGCACGTAGGTGGACGGCCACAGCTTCTGCAGCAGGTCCGCCTTCGACATCGCCTGCGCGCGGTTCTCGACCAGCGTCAGGAGGAGATCGAACGCCTTGGGCGAGACATGGCGCTCCTCGCCGGCACGAAGCAGGCGCCGCGTGCGGCCGTCGAGCACGAACTCGCCGAAGCGGTAGGTCACCGGGCCATTTTACGGGTCCCCACGGAATTCACATCACAGCTCCACAGCTTCCCCAAGACCCGCGGCCATCCCGCTCGCTACTCTCCGGCGGTCGGCGGCACCTCTGCGTGGCTGCCGCAGGAGGGAATATGTTCAAAGCGACCTGGCGTTCCTCGGCGGCGATGCTCTTCTCGCTCGCCGTCAGTGTTCCGGCGGCGGCGGATCCGTGCTCTCCGGTGATGGAGTGGAACCGGAACGCGCTGCAGGCGACGACGCTCACGACGCCCCCGCAGGGGGCGCTGGTGCAGATCCGCAGCATGGCGATCGTGCACGTGTCGATGCACGACGCGGTCAACGGCATCACCGGGCGGTATGCGACGTATCGCCCCGCGGCGCCGGCCGGGCCCGGTGCCTCACCGCAGGCCGCGGCGATCGCCGCGGCGAATTACGCGCTGACGCAGCTCTTTCCGGCTCAAGGCTGGGCGGACAAGCTCGAACCCTCGCTCGCCGCCTGCGGACTCACGCTGGCGGATCCGGGCGTCGCGTTCGGCCGTGCGGCGGCCCAGGCGGTGATCGCATCGCGCGTTCCCAACGAAGTGGCCGCCGCCGGCGATCCGGGCTACGTTGCGCCGAATGCCGGCGCGCCGGGCGTGTGGACCGAGACGGCGGTTCCGGCCTCGCCCAAATGGGGACAGATGAAGACGTGGGTGATCGGGAGCGGCGATCAGTTCCGCCCCGATCCGCCGCCGGCGCTCGACAGCGGCCGCTACGCCAGGGACCTGAACGAGGTGCAGCAGTTCGGCGTCCAGACCGGCTCCGCGCGCTCGGCCGATCAGACCAACATCGCCATCTTCTGGGACGGGTCGCCGTCGGCGATCTGGAACAGCGTCGCTCGCGGGGTCATCGACAAGAAGGGGCTCGACCTCTCGAGCACCGCGCGCACCTTCGCGCTGATGTACCTTTCAGGCGCGGACGCGAGCATCGCGTGCTTCGACGCGAAGTACACCTACAATTTCTGGCGCCCGATCGCGGCCATCCGCCGCGCCGCGGAAGACGGCAACGACGCGACCACGGCGGACCCGCTCTGGAGTCCCCTCATCACCACGCATCCGCACCCCGAGTATCCCTCGGGGCACTCGACCAACAGCGGAGCGATGGCGAGCGCGCTCGCGCTGTTGTTCGGCGACGCGCCGGGCGTGGCCATCGAAGCCGCCAGCCCGCGCAACCCCGGGTTCCCGCGCACCTGGGCGACCTTCAGCGAGGGGATCGACGAGGTCATCGACGCCCGCATCTACATCGGCTTCCACTTCCGCACGTCGGACGAGACCGGCGCGCGGATCGGCCGACAGGTCGCCCGTTTCGTCGTGAATCACGCGCTGAGAGAGGAGTGAGGCGGCCGGCAGGATCTAGCGGAAGCCGACGACCTGCCGAATCATGCCGTCGCTCTTCGTGAGCAGGTACAGCTCGCCGTCGTGGTCCTCCGCGAACCGCATGTCGACGCGGCCGCGGCCCGCGACGGCGGCTGCACCCGGCAGGGTGTCGCCCCGGCCGCCGCGGGCACGGAACGTCGCTTCGGTGAGCTGCCGAATGCCGCCGTCCACCTCGTGGAGCGGCGCCAGCGTCGCCGGATCGTCGTCGTCGGCGCGGCGCAGGTCCGCCATCTCGACGTACCACAGGCGGCCGCTCGCGATATCGCCGAAGAGCAGCTTGCCCTCGAGCGCCGGGATGCGGCGGCCGCGATAGACGAAGCCGTTGGCGATCGCGTCGCCGCCGATCGCCGTGTGCGGGTAGGCAATCACCGGGTACGTCGGCGTGATCGTTCCGCGCGCGACGGTGCCGGTGATCTGCAGCGGAATCGTGTCCTCCGCCGGAACCGGCCGCATGCCTTCGAGGGTCATCGCCTGCGGCCCTTCGCGCAGCGGATAGCCGTAGTTCGCCCCCTTCTTGACGATCATCACCGTTTCCCACGCCGTCAGGCCGATGTTGAACGCGATGAGACGCGGCGTTCGCGGCGGCGCAGGTTCGACATCCCAGATCAGCCGGTGCGGATTGCGCAGGCCGGCCGACCAGATCTCCTTGCGCGCTCCGGCCAGGGAAACGAACGGATTGTCGTTCGGGATCCGGTAGCGCCCGTTCTCGCTGATGGTGCTCGTGCTCGCGTGCTCGCGCAGGTCGGGGATGATGCGCAGGATCTTGCCGTTGAGCGTATCGAGCCGCTGCGGCGTCAGCCGGCGGACGTCCTTCTGCTCGCCGCTCCCCCCGTCGCCCGAACCGAGGTACATCACGCGCCACTCCGCGTCCCCGCGACGCGCCGACGGGTTGAACGTCATCTCGCCGAGCGGATGAATCGCCGATGACACCTGCACGCGCAGCAGCTCGCGCGCGGTCCCCTCGAACGTCGCGTTGGCGATGTCGCGGTCGGTCCACTCGATCAGCACCGATTCGCGCGTCACGACGGCGCCAGGCGGCATCGGCGTGGGCACCGCCGGCGTGGTCCGGTAGCCGGTCAGCTCGAGGCCGCGAACCACGCCGGGCCGCGGCTCGGACGGCGCGGCGGTGGTCGGGTCTTCCATGTGAATCGTGTAGAAGACGCCGTTGCGCGCGTAGTCGGGATCGAAAATGAAGTTGGTGAGCCCGGTCGCGAAGTTGCGCTCGAACGTCAGCTTCGCAAACAGGCCGGGACGGCCGGCGAGTCCGTTGAAATCGAGATACGTCGTGAGCTTCTTCGTCTGCTTGTCGAGGATGTAGAGCGGCCCGTTCTGATCGTTGATGAAGAAGCGTCGGCCGCCCGGCTCGTCGCGCATGAAATTGATCCGCGCCAGCTGCGCCATCGTCGCCGTGCCGTTCTTGTCGGCGGTGACCGGCATCTGAAGGTAGTCGGTCAGCTCGAGCTTCCGGCGCGGCGCCAGGTCGGCCGCCGGCCGCGGCGCGGCGGGCGCGGACGGTACGTCCTTCTTCGCCGCCAGGGCGCGCAGGTAGTTGACGACGTTCCAGATGTCGGCGTCCGGGAGGTGCCCCTCCCAGCCCATCATCATCGTCGGCGGGATGCCCTTCCTGATCACGGTATAGATCTCGCCGTCGCTCGACCCGAAGTCCCACTGGTCGTCCGTGAGATCCGGCGGCTGCTTGCCTCCCTGCTCGGCGATGATCGAGATGGTGACGCCGGCCTTCACCGCCCCCTGGCCGAGCGCGCCGTGACAGGCCGCGCAGTTGATGTCGTACGCCGCCTTTCCCGCCGAGAGCGAGGCTGCGGTCGGGGCGACCGGGTTCTTCAACGCGGCCGCGGCCGGGTTCGCGGGGCGCTGCGAAGACACCGCGGCACGGGCAAGGACGAGGACCAGAGATGCGGTGAGGAGGTGGAGGTCGCGTCGGCGCGAAATCACGCCTCAGTTTAGCGGATCGCCAGAGCCGCGACCTGTCGGACGCGCGCCTCGACGCGGTCGATGACAGCGTCCGGCGTGGACGTGCCCGCGGTCAGCCCCACCACCCCGGCGCCGTCGAACCACTCCGCGCGGACGTCGGCATCGGTCTGGACGTGATGCACGCGCGCGCAATGGCGCGCGCAGGTCTTCACCAGCTCGCGCGTGTTGTTGCTCGAACGGCCGCCGACGACGATGACGACGTCGGACTGGCGCGCCAGATCGATGGCCGCCGACTGCCGGTCCTTGGTCGGCTTGCACACGGTGTCGAAGAACCGCACTTCCGAGCGGGGGAAGCGCCGCCTGATCAGATCGACGACGTGCCGCACCTTTCCGAGCGGCTGCGTGGTCTGTGCGGCGACGCCGATCCGCGGGTGCTCCTCGAGGGCGAGCACGTCGTCGTCCTCGAGCACGACGTCGAACCGGTCGAGATCGCCGGTCAGCCCGCGCACCTCGACGTGGTCGCGCTGGCCGACGATGACGACGTGGCAGCCGTCGCGGACGAGGGCGGCGACGGCGCGGTGGGCGACGTGGACGAGAGGGCACGTCGCTTCCACCACGGTCAACCCGAGAGCGCGGGTGCGGGCGAGGGCGCGCTCCGACGTGCCGTGCGCCGTCACCATGAGCGTCGGGGTCCTGACCTGTGCGGGGTCCTGGGCAACCGCGATACCCTTGGAGTGGAGGGCGGCGAGCACGTCGGGATTGTGGACGAGATCGCCGAGAATCGTGAGCGGGCCGGCGTCGGCGTGCTCGAGCGCCAGCGCGATGGCGTCACGCACGCCGAAGCACATGCCGAGATGGGCGGCACGGACGATACGCATGCTTTACATTGTAAAGTTATGTCTTTAGAATGTAAAGCTGGAGGCGCGTGACTTCGACGGCAGATTCATTCGAGCGGCACCGTGCGGCGGTCGGCGCACGCCTCCGCGGGTCCGGCCACGTCCGGACCGGCCCCGGCAGCATCACCTGGAAGGTCAACCGCGAGAGGATCCTGGTGGCGGCCTGGGGACGAGCGATCCTCCTGCAGCTCGCGCACCCGGCGGTTGCGGCCGGCGTCCATCACCACAGTTCGTTCCGGGGCAGCCTGCGCGCGAGCGTCCGCCGCCTGCACTCGACCGTCGGCGCGATGCTGTCGCTGACCTTCGGCGATCGCGACGAGATGATCGCCGCCGCGGCGCGCATCAACACCATTCACGATCGCGTGCACGACGGCTCCGGCGCCAGCGAGCGGCAGCGCTACAGCGCGCACGATCCCGTCCTGCAGCGCTGGGTGCACGTCACGCTGCTCGATTCGATTCTGATCGCGTATGAGCTCCTGGTCGGGCCGCTGACGCGCGGGGAACGCGATCGCTACTGCGCGGAGGCGGCGATCATGGAGCCGCTGCTCGGCATGCCGGACGGATGGCTCCCGCGGGACGGCGCAGAGCTCGAGCGACAGATGCACCAGATGCTGGCAGGCGACGCCCTGGCCGTCGGCGACATCAGCCGCGCGCTTGCACGCGCCGTGCTGTACCCGCCGCGCTGGCGCTTCTTCTGGCCGGCGTTCCGCGCGACCCAGGTGCTGACGATCGGAACGCTCCCTCCCTCGGTCCGCGACGCGTATGGATTCGCGTGGCGCGCCCGCGACCGGCGGGCATTCGCGCGGTGGACCGCCATGCTGCGCTTCGTGCTGCGGCTGCTGCCCGCGTTCGCCCGCCATTGGGCGGCGGCGAGGCGGGGCCGGGGCTTTGGCAAGGCCGACGGGTCCAGCGCCGACGATTGCGACGGTCATGACTGGTTCTCCGGAATGAGACGTTCGACGATCACGACGTCGAGCCACCGGCCGTCGAGGCGCGCGTGCTTCTCGTAGACCCCCACCTCGCGGAAGCCGCACGCTCGACAGACGGCGCGGCTTGCAGCGTTGAAGGGGAAGATCCGCGAGACCAGCTTCCAGAAGCCCCGTTCGCGAGCGGCGTCGATCAACGCCGTGAGAAGGAGCCGTCCGACGCCGCGGCCGCGTGCCGAGCGATCGAGGTAGATCGAGAACTCCGCGATGCCGGCATAACAGTCGCGCGCACGGTACGCGCTCAGGCCGGCCCAGCCGAGCACCGCCTCGCCGTCCACCGCGACCAGCGTCGGAAAGCGGTCGCCGCCGGAGAGCTTCGCGCGGATGTCGCCGGCGGTGCGCAGCCCGGTTTCGAACGTGGCGCCGCGATCCTCGATGCCCTGGTTGTAGATCGCGGCGATCGCGGCGGCGTCGCTCTCCCGTGCGGGGCGAATCGCAGGGGCGGCCATCATCAGTCGTCAGCGGATCCGCCGGCAGCCGGAGCGCAGCAGCCGCCGACCGAGACGCCGGAACGGAATCGCGCGTGTGCCGCGCTCGCCAGGCCGCGGATGACGTGCACGACGGCGGCGCGCACGTCAGGCGCCAGCTCCTCGAGGAGCGCCTTCTGCTGCTCCACCAGATCGTCGGTGATCCGTTTGTACAACCGGCGGCCGCGCGGGGTGACATGAAGCGCGGTGGCGCGCGCGTCGGCCGGATCGGCGCGCTGCTCGACATACCCCTTCTTGACCAGCGAGCCGACCACCCGGCTGGTCGTGCTCTTGTCCAGGAACAGCTTCTCGGCGAGCGCGTTCAGGCGCAGCGGCGCGTGCTCGATCAGCATCTCGAGCGCGTAGCACTGCGTGACCGAGATGTCGTGGCAGCAGATGCGATCGCGGTCGCGAAACTGATAGACGCGGACCAGCTCCGCCACCGCCGCCTGCAGGGCGGCGGCATCGCGGCGCAGGTCCGGGGACCGGGGGGCGGAACGTTCGGTGGCTGCAGGCATGGTTGTCAGTGACAACTGTACGGACTGGGCTCCCCCGTGTCAACCGTGGCGGCGGAACCGCGCGATAATCGCCGCGTGACCACCGTACTCTTCGCGTGCGTCCACAATGCCGGCCGGTCGCAGATGGCCGCCGCCTGGTTCAACCGGCTGGCCGACCCGGGCAAGGCGCGGGCGATCTCGGCGGGCACCGAGCCCGGCCCTCGGGTGCACCCGGAAGTGGTGGCCGCGATGCGCGAAGTCGGCGTCGATCTCTCCGGCGCGGCCACCTCGATGCTGACCGCCGATCTGGCGCGGCAGGCGCAGATGCTGATCACGATGGGCTGCGGCGATCGGTGCCCCGTGGTCCCGGGCGCCAGACGCGATGACTGGCCGCTCGACGACCCCAAGGGGCAGCCGCTCGCGCGCGTGCGTGAGATCCGCGACGAGATCCGGCGCCGCGTCGAGACGCTGCTGGATCGTGAAGGGTGGCGGGACGCCGCGGTTCCCTGAGCGCCACGCGTCGCTGCGCCTGCCATGTGCCGCCGGCGGTGAACGCCGCCTCGTCGATCGCGCGGCGTCCAACCGATCGCACGAAGGGAGCCACTCAGGTGGCGGGAACCCGGACGCCTAGCGCCGCGCGTACGCGGCGATGCAGATCCCCGTCGCGGCCACACCGGCGGCAGCGACCAGCACTTGCGTGGCCGGCGCCCGGTTCCGCTGCGCGATGTCGTCCCCCTGCAGCGCGGGAATCCCTTCGGCCGAATCGTGTGGCTCGAGTGCGCTCGTCACGCTCCGCACACCCCGCACCCCGCTGACCGCCGTCAGCAGGTCGTCCATCTCGCGCGCCAGGATCGGTCCGCGAAGCGTGACGTTCCCCTGCGCGACCTCGACGTCGATGGCGCGCGGATGCGAACAGACGTGTCCCAGCCGGGCGCGGACCCGCTCCACCAGGCGGATGTCGTCCACGTCCTCCTCGTCCGTCAGGCGCCCGCGAGTTGCGGCGACCACGCCCGCCGTTCGGTTGGCGAGATCGCGCGCGGTCGCGTCGACGGCGTCCCGCGTCTTCCGTCCGGCGCGGATTACCTGATCCCTGACGAGCTTTCGCCGGCGCCGTCCGGCGCGCGGGTCGGCAATGAACGCCACGGCAGCTCCAAGACCGAAGCCGATCAACAAATCTCTGCTGGCCATTGAAAGACCTCCGAAACAGAGGCCTGCTCACTCGATAGCGCAGGAACCTCGCCCGGATCGATGCATATGACGCTCCACCGCTCTCCCCCTCCGCTCCTCCGTCCCGGTTTGACACCATCGACCGGGTTCAGCATCCTAGACAGGTGCCGAGGATCTGCAGGGTGCTGGCGTCGGTGGCAGTCACGCTGGCGCTCGGCGTTGGAAATCCGGCTGTCTGCGGCGGATGGCTGCCGACGCCGGAAGCGCGCATGGCGTGCTGCACGGAAGGCGCCGGCTGTCCGATGCACGAGGGACGCTCCCAGGCCTCGGGTTCGCATCACTCGTTGACCCAGGCTGAAGCGGACGCCTGCTGCGCCGCCTCGGAAGGCCAGCCGTCCAGCTCATCGACACCGTCGCTCGTCCGTCCGGCTGCGCCGGCCGTTCTGGGAGACGGCACGCCGCTCCCGCCGAGCGTTCCGGCGCTCGTGCTCAGCGACGGGTGGCGAACGACGTCCCCCCTCCCGGCCACACCGGTACCCAGGCACCTGCTCCTCTCGGTCTTCCTGGTTTAGCCACTTCACTGCCGTCGTGTCTCTGCCCGGGCTCGGAGTCCGGGCGCGCGGGCGCGCGCGTGTGAACGCGCGGCTGACGAGTGAGTGGCCATGATCAACCGACTGATAGACCTTGCCCTGAAGAACCGCTTCATCGTCGTCGCGCTGTACCTGGCCCTGGCCGGATGGGGCTGGTGGGCTCTCCGCGCGACGCCCATCGACGCGATCCCGGACCTCTCGGACAACCAGGTGATCGTGTTCACCGACTGGCCCGGGCACAGCCCGCAAGAGGTCGAGGATCAGGTCACCTACCCGCTCACGACCAACCTTCAGGGACTTGCAGGGATTCGCGTCGTCCGCTCGCAGTCCGCGTTCGGCTTCTCGATGGTCTACGCGATCTTCGAGGACGACGTCGATCTCTATTTTGCGCGGAGCCGGGTGCTGGAGCGCATGAGCCTGGTCGCCAAGGCGCTGCCGCCCGGAGTCGTGCCGACACTCGGGCCCGACGCGACGGGTGTCGGCCATGTGTTCTGGTACACGGTGGAGAGTCCCGCGCACTCGCTCCGAGAACTTCGCACCATCCAGGACTGGTTCATCCGCTATCAGCTCAACTCGGTGCCCGGCGTCGCGGAAGTCGCCTCGGTGGGCGGCCAGGTGCAGCAGTACCAGATCGACGTCGATCCCAACCGGCTGCGCGCCTACGACATTCCGCTGAGCGCGGTGGTCAGCGCCGTTCGCGGGAGCAACGTCAACGTCGGCGGCAACGTGCTCGAGTCGAACGGCGCCTGGCTGATCGTCCGCGGCGTCGGGCTCATTCAGAGCGTCGACGACGTGAAGCGGATTGTCGTCGGGGCCTCGAAGGGAGTGCCGGTCTACGTCGAGCAGGTCGCCGATGTGCAGGTGGGAAACGCGTTCCGAATCGCCTCGCTGGTGAAGGGCACCGACGAAGCGGTCGGCGGAGTCGTCGTGGCGCGAACCGGCGTCAACACGAAAGCGGTGATCGATGCGGTGAAGGCACGGCTCGCGCAGATCGCACCCGGCCTTCCGCCTGGCGTGCGGGTGGTCCCGTTCTACGACCGCTCGGATCTCATCGAACGATCCGTCGACACGCTCCGGACGGCGCTGATCGAAGAGATCCTGCTCGTGACGCTCGCCCACGTGGTGTTTCTTCTGCACTTCCGGTCGATTCTCATCGTCACGCTGCCGCTGCCGCTCGCGGTGTTGATGTCGTTTCTCGGCATGTACTACGCCGGCATCTCGTCCAACATCATGAGCCTGGCGGGAATCGCCATCGCGATCGGCGTCCTGGTCGACGCCGGGATCGTGGTGACGGAGAACGCCTTCCGGTTCGTCGAACAGCGCGGCGTCGATCCTCGCGACCGGCTGAAAGTCCGTGCAGTCGTTCGCGAATCGACGCGGCTCGTGGGGCGGCCGGTCTTCTTCTCCATGGCGATCATCCTGCTCGCCTTCGTGCCGGTCTTCGCGCTCACCGGCCAGGAAGGGAAGCTGTTTCATCCGCTCGCCTTCACCAAGACGTTTGCGGTGCTCGCCGCGACGGTGATCGCGGTCACGCTCGTGCCGGTCCTCTGCAGCCTCCTGCTCGGCGGCAGGTTCCACCCGGAAGAGGCCAACCCGGTCATGCGAGGCTTGCGGCGGGCGTACCGGCCGGCGCTCGACGCCGCGCTGAGGAACCGTGCGGCGACGATCGGCGTCGCGGGGCTGCTCTTCGCGGGGGCTCTCGCGCTGTCCACACGGATCGGCAGCGAGTTCATGCCGGCGCTGAACGAAGGGGACCTGATGTTCATGCCGATTGCCGACCCGAGCATCTCGCTGGCGCAGAACACCGAGATCGCCGCGCGGCAGAACGCCGCGCTCATGAAGTTCCCGGAAGTGGACTACGTCGTCGCCAAAGTGGCGCGCGCCGACACCTCCACCGACCCGGCGCCGCTCAACATGACGGAGACCATCGTCCATCTGAAGCCGCGCGCCCGGTGGCGGGATGGCATGACGCTGGATCGGCTGCGCGGCGAGATGAGCCAGGCGGTGCAGCTCCCGGGCGTCTCGAACATCTGGACGATGCCGATCATCAATCGCATCGACATGCTGACGACCGGCATCCGCTCCGAGGTCGGCGTCAAGATCTTCGGCACCGATCTGCGCGTGCTCGAGGATCTGGCGCGCAAGGTGGCGGAGTCAGTCCGGCAGGTGCCGGGCGCGGCCAACGTCTACCCGGAGCAGCTCACCAGCGGCCAGTATCTCAACATCGAGGTCGATCGCAGCGCCGCCGCGCGGTATGGCATCGGTGTCGGCGACATTCAGCAGGTCATCGAGAATGCCGTCGGCGAGACGACGCTGACGATGACCATCCAGGGGCGCGAGCGTTTTCCCGTGCGGGTGAGGTACGCGCCGCAGTACCGCGCGGATCCGCAGGCGCTCGGGAGCGTGCTGGTCGCCAGCGCCGGCGGGCCGCCGGTGCCGCTCGGCCAGGTCGCACGGATCCGGCACGCCCGCGGCCCCGCCATGATCTCGTCCGAGAACGGGCTGCTCCTGGCAACGGTTCTCCTGAACGTGCAAGGCCGGGACGTCGGCGGATTCGTCCGGGCGGCCCGCGCCGCGGTGGCGCGTGACGTTCCCCTGCCGTCGGGCTATTACGTCGGCTGGAGCGGCCGGTGGGAGAACCAGGAACGCGCCCGCCAGCGGCTGCAGATCGTTCTGCCGATCGTGCTGCTGATCATCTTCACGCTGCTGTACTTCACCTATCGTTCTCTCGCCGAAGCCGCGCACGTCCTCCTCGCAGTGCCGTTCGCGTTGAGCGGCGGCGTCTATTTACTCTGGCTGCTCGGCTACAACTTCTCCGTCGCGGTCTGGGTCGGCTTCATCGCGCTGTTCGGCACCGCCGTGCAGACCGGCGTGGTGATGGTGATCTACCTGGAGGAGGCGGTCGAACGGAAGCGACAGGAGCTGGAGGGCGCGTTGACCCGCGCCGCGCTTCGGGACGCGGTGGTGGAAGGTGCGTTGCTGCGGCTGCGTCCGAAGGTGATGACCGTGTCCACGGTGATCGCCGGCCTGCTGCCGATCATGTGGAGCACGCGCGCCGGCGCCGAGGTCATGAAGCCGCTGGCTGCGCCGGTGCTCGGGGGAATGGTGTCGTCCCTCGTTCACGTGCTGATCGTGACGCCGGTGATCTTCTTCTGGCTGCACGAGCGGCGGCTCGGGCTGCGGCAGCAGGCGCTGCCCGAGCCTGCTCGGCCGCGGGTACGGCGCCGGACGCTGGTCGCCGCACTCATTGCCGTCATGGTGGCGGCCGGATCGTTCGTCGTGTGGAAGGCGGCCGACCGCACCGGAGATCGAGCCGCCACCACGTCCGACCTCGCCGGTGTCGTTCAGACCGTCCGCGCCGGCGATCTCGAGATCGTCGTCCGGTCGGCAGGAGCGGCACTTCGCCAGGGCAGGAACCGGTTCACCATCGAGTTCCGCCGGCCCGGCGACGGCGCGCTCGTCGACGTCGGAACGGTCCGCGCGAGCGGCAACATGTCGATGCCGGGGATGGTGATGTCGAGCGGGCTGCGCGTCACCCCGAGCGGCGTGCCGGGCCGCTATATCGCGACGGCTGAATTCGGAATGGCCGGCACGTGGAACATGGCCCTCGAGTGGAACGGCCCGGCCGGTCAGGGTTCCGCGTCTTTTCAAGGGAGCGTGCAATGAAACGTCGAGCGACCGCCGCATTCGCGGCGACGTGCTGGCTCGCGGCGTCTGCGAGCGCCGCACAAACGGCGCCGGCCGCGTTCGTCGATCCGGCCAGCGGCCTCTCCCTCGATCAGGCAATCCAGCGCGCGCTGACGCAGGAGCCGTCCATCCGCGCCGCCCGGACGTCCGTCGACGCCGCGCGTGGGATGCGGCTTCAGGCCGGGCTGCGCAAGAACCTGTCGATATCGACCGAGCTGCGTGACGAGCCGGCAGGGACCGACCATCAAACGATGGTGAGCGTCGAGTGGCCGCTCGACCTGTTCCGCCGGACGGGGCGCGTGAACGTCGCCGACCGGGAGGTCGCGGCCGCCGAGCTGTTGGTCTCGGATCGCGAGCGGCTGCTGGCCGCCGACGTGCGGGCCCGCTACGGCGATGCGCTGGTCGCAGTCCGGGAGGCCGCGGTTCTCGACGATCTGGTCGCGGCCACGCGCCGTCAGGCGGATCTGCTGCGCGCACGTGTCGATCAGGGTGCGTCCCCTGCGCTGGAGCGCGACCTGATGGAGGTCGAGCTCCGCCGGCTTGAGGCCGATCGGCTGCTGCAGCTCGGCCGCGCCGAGCGCGCCATGTTCGAGCTCAAGCGGGCAATCGGCGCGCCGCCGGACGAACAGATTCGGCTGCGCGATGTGCTGGATGACGTGGTGAACCGGCAGGCGCCTGCGGCAACCGCCGGGACCGGCGCGGCAGAGGGTCGCGCTGACGTGCGTGAAGCACAGGCCCGCGTCGCAGTGGCGGATGCGCGAATCGACCGCGCGCGGCGAGAGGGTCGCGTGGACGTCAGCGTGTTCGCCGGATACACGCGCATGGACAGCGGCTTCTCGCAGATCGGTCTCTCACCGGCCGGCGGCGTCGAGCGAATCCGCGGCCAGTTTCAGTACGTCACCGGCGGCGTGATGGTCACCCTGCCCCTCTTCAACCGCAACCAGGGAGAGGTCGCCGCCGCACGGGCCGAACGCGCCGGCGCGGCCGCACTCCACGCGGCGGCAGCGCTGACCGCCGGCAGCGAAATTGCGGCGGCGCGCGCGCTGGACGAGCGCGCGCGGGACGCGGTGCGGATGTACGGAGCAGAGGCGCGGACGCTGGCGCGCCAGAACCTCTCGGTCGTTCAACAGAGTTACGGGCTCGGCCGCGCGACGATCTTCGAAGTGCTGAGCGAGCAGAAACGCTATCTCGATCTCGAGCGCGCCTACACCGGGACGCTGCGCGAGGCGTTCGAAGCCCGGACGGCTCTCAACCGGGCCCTTGGAGCGATGCAATGACTGAAGAGCGGCGGCTCCACGTCACCCGCGGCATGGCAGCGGCCGCGCTGCTGTCGACTCTGCTCGCCGGCGCGGGCGGGATGTACCTGTGGACGCGATCCCGCGAGGCTCCCGCGGGCGCTGGCGCAAACGCGCCGGCCGCGGACCCGCGTCCCAGCGCTGCAGCGGCGTCCCCGGCGGCGCGTCCGCCGGCCGCGGATGCCGTCGTCACGCTGACCAGGGACGCCGCCGATCGAGCAGGTATCGTGGTTACGCAGGTATCCGCAGGACCGGCGGCAGACAGCCTCCGGCTGCCGGGCGTGGTCGAGCCCAATGCGTATCGCCAGGTGACGGTCACGCCGCTGGTCGGCGGACGGGTCGTGAGCGTCGCGGCGCAGCTGGGCGAACGCGTGCGAAAGGGGCAGCCGCTCGCGAGGGTCTACAGTCCGGAGCTGGCCGAGGCGCGTTCGAAGTACGTCGCAGCCAGATCGATGCTCGAAGCGCACGATCGCGAGCTGCAGCGGACCGGGAAGCTGGTGGAGATCGGCGCCGCCAGCCGCCAGGAACTGGAACGGCTCCATGCCGAGCACGCCGCCCAGCTCGCAGAGGTGGAGAGCGCACGGTCGCGGCTCCGCCTGCTCGGCGCAGACGCCGAGAGAGCGCCTGCGCCGAACGCGCAGGATGCCGCGACCGCCAGCGTTCCCGCGCCCATCGACGGCGTGGTCACGGAACGCGCGGCGAACGCCGGCCTCAACGTCGATCCGGCGACGAAGCTGTTCACGATCGTCGATCTGTCGCAGGTCTGGATCGTGGCCGACGTGTACGAGCGCGATCTGCAGCGGATCCGCGAAGGGGCGCGGGCGACGGTTACCTCAACCGCCTTCCCCGAGCGCCCGCTGGAGGGGCGCGTCAGCTTCATCGATCCCCAGCTGAACCCGGCAACACGGACTGCAAGGCTTCGCGTCGAGGCGGCGAATCCGCGAGGCGATCTCCGGCTCGGGATGTATGCCGACGTGGCGATCGAGTCGGCGAGCGCCGCCTCCGTGCTCACCGTGCCAAAGGAAGCGGTTCAAACCGTCGGCGATCGACAGGTGGTCTATGTGTCCCTGGGAACCGATCCTCCGAGGTTTGTCGAGCGCGAAGTCCGGCTCGGACGGGTGCTCGGGGATCGGGTCGAGATCCTCGGCGGGCTGACGGCCGGCGACGCGGTCGCGTCGAAGGGCAGCTTCTTCCTGCGTGCGGAGGCGGAGCGCCTCGGCATCCGCGCGGCCCGGCCGTCGTCTCCCGCGGCGCGGACCCCGCAAGCGGCATCTCCGGCAGTGCAGGTCGCGAAGGTAGCGGTGACGGAGAAAGGGTTCGAACCCGCCAGGGTGACGCTGCGCGCCGGCGCTCCCGCTCGACTCACCTTCGTGCGGACGACCGACAAGACCTGCGCGACCGAAGTCGCGTTCCCCTCACTTGGCATCAGGCGCGGGCTCCCGCTGAACGAGCCGGTCGTCATCGATTTCACACCGTCGACATCCGGAGAGGTCGCATTCGTGTGCGGCATGAACATGCTGAAAGGGACGGTGGTCGTTCAATGAACAGCGGGTGAGAAGCGGCCGACATGCAGCATGCGGGCGGCCGCGAAGGCCAGCATCGCGCTCACGACGGTGGACAACGCGCCCAGCTTCAGCTCGTTCAGCAGGGGACCGGCAGGAATCACGGACGCGGCAAAGAACAGCGCGAACGTGAAGCCGCCCGAAGCGGCGAGCGAGACGACGATCAGTTCCCGCCAATGCAGGCGGACGGGCAGGCGCAGGCCGGCGGCCATCCCCGATGCGACGGCGATCAGGATGCCGGTCGGCCGGCCGATCAGCGCCGCCAGCAGGACCGCCCAGGCGCCCGGCATCTGCCCGGCGATGACCACGCCGCCATTCACCAGGCCGTACATCACCAGGACGACCTGGACGGTGTACTTGAAGATGTGCTCGAAGCGCCGCGGCGCGGCGCGCTGGGCCTCCGCGGACAGTCCGACGTACCGTGAGCGGTGCGGCAGGAACGGCACGACGGGCACCAGTGCCAGCGCCGGTTGAATCCCGCCCGCGTAGCACGCGATCCACGACATCGTCCCGCTCGTCGCCAGATACACCCACAGCCTCTCGACGCGTGCCGCGCGGAGTGCTGCCGCGACGCCGATCGCGGCGACCATCAGCAGGACGGCAAGCGGCAGCCGCTCGGGATTGGACGGATACCAGACGGCGATGCTGACGATGGCGATGGCGTCGCTGACGATCGCCATGATGACGAGGAAGCCGACCGGCCCGCGCCGCTGGCCGAAGATCGCCTTCGCGACGAAATACGCGAGCGCGACATCCTGCGCCGCTGCGACCGGCCACCCTTCCAGGAGCATGAACTCCGAACGCTCGCGCAGATAGAGCACGTACACGGCCGTGGCTCCGAGCACGCTCCCGACCGCGGCGACGATCGGCAGGAGCGTCCGTCGCCAGCGATGCAGCGCGCCTCCCGGCATCACCGCTTCCAGCGCTTCCTCGGTCACGAGGCCGACGAAGAACACCATGCCGATGTCGTTGACGATGAATCGCAGCGCATGAGCGAAGCGGAAGTAGCTCACCCCGGCGGCGTTGGCCCACACCAGCGCCACGAGCAGGCCGATCGGCAGCAGCAGGAAGCTGTCGATCAGGATGGTGAACAGCCCACGGGCCTTCATCGCCCGCCCCCGGTGGCCTCGCGCGCGCGCTTCCGGATGACGCCGGCGTCAACCGTGATGCCGGAGCGCGATACGGTCTGGAAGAACAGGTCGGCGCCGTTCACTTCGACGGCAGTGAACGTGTGCTCGCGATCGAACGACGCCGCCGTGGTCGGGCTCAGCCGCAGCGAGTGGACATCCTGTCCGCCAGAGCCGGTCACGAAGTACGCGATCCCCGCTTGCGGCGTGAGGCGCTCGTAGACATGGTCGTGGCCCGAGAACACCACGTCCACGCCATGGCGAACCAGCAGCGGTTCGAACAGCACTCGGAGTTCGAGCGCCGGACCGTGCTTCACGCCGTTGGAGTACAGAGGATGGTGGAAGTAGCAGATCTTCCAGTCCTCGCTCGAGTTGCGCAGCGCCTCATCGAGCCAGGCGAGCTCCGCCCGATCGGGACGGTTCGAGTCGAGCGCGAAGAACCGGACGTTCTTGAACGCGAACGTGTAGTACCGCCGGCCATTCATGTTCCAGCGGGGATAGGACCGGTTCGCCGGCTTGTCGTGGTTGCCGAGCGTCGCGAAGAACCGCACGCCGGCGGCGAGCAGGGCCTCGAACGGGCGCTCGAACTTCTCGGCAAAGTCGGCGGGGTCATCCTGGCTGCCGATGATGTTGTCGCCGGTCGTGATCACGAACTCGAAGGGAAAGCGCGCCCGGAACGCCGCCATCTGAGAGGCGACCTGGTACTCGAGCTCGTCGCCGGAGCCGAAATCGCCAAGTACGGCGAATCTCACCGAGCCCGTCCTGTTCGGCAGGGTGACGTCGACGGCGCTTGCGATCTGCACGCCTGCAACCGAGATCAGCGCCACCAGGAATCGGCCGAAGGGCCGCACCACGTGCGACGTCGACATCACCGCGACACCTGTCACCGGGGCTGCAAGACGCTGGCCCCGTGACGGCCGCCGGCCGAGGTCACGCAGGCGCCGGTCAGGCGCGATTCAGGGGACGCACGCGGCTGCGCATGGGGAGAATTCCACGGTCACCGCGGGATCTTCCGGCGGGCCGGCGCCGGTTCCGTTCGTTCCGTCATCACTGGTGGCTCATCCAGGACACGCGGCAGCGACACGGTCACTTCGAGCCCGGCGCCCGCCGCCGGCGGTGCGAGCCGGAGCGTCCCCCGATGCAGATCGACGATCCGCTGCACGATCGACAGCCCCAGCCCGCTGCCGGGCGGCTTGGTCCCGGCAGGCCGATGGAAACGACGACCGGCGCGCTCGCGCTCCTCTGCCGACATCCCCGGCCCGCCATCCCTCACCCGGACGCGCGCCTCCGTGCCGCCGGGCGGGACGTCGAGGTCGATGTCGACCTTCGTGCCCGGCGCGCTGTAGCGAATCGCGTTGTCGACGAGATTTCGGAACAGGACTCCCAGAAGGCCGTCATCGCCGAGCACGACCGCGGGACGCGGCGCGCGGAACGCGACGTCGATCCGTTTGAGGAGGGCGGCCGGCGCCAGGTCGGCGACGGCCGCTGTCAGCACGCCTGTCAGTTGAACTGCGGCCGGCTGAAACGAGACCGCGTCCGGGGCCAACCGGGCGAGCGTCAGCATCTGCTCGACAACGTGCGCCGCGCGATCGCACCCGGCCATCACCCCGTCCAGTGCGTGCGTCCGTTCGACATCGCTGGTGGCGCCGCGAGCAACCTGCGCCTGCGCCCGAATGCCGGCGAGCGGCGTCCGGAGCTCGTGCGCCGCGTCAGCCGTGAAGCGGCGCTCCTGCTCGATCATTCCTTGAACGCGCGCGAACAGGTGATTGAGGTTCGTCACCAGCGCACCGATCTCCGACGGCGCGTCGGCCACGTCGAGCGGCGTCAGGTTATCGGCCTCTCTCGCGGCGACTTGCCGGTTGACGTGGGTCAGCGACTGTGTGGCCCGGCCGATCGCCGCCCAGATCACGACGCCCAGAACGGGCAGAGTGACGGCGAGCGGCACGATGAAGTTGCGCGCGACTGCCGTCGCCAGCTCGCCGCGCTCGCGGTCCTGCTCGGCCACCTGCACGAGCACGCGGCGGCGTGCGTCCCATGTACTGAAGACGCGCCAGCTCGAGCCGCCGATTGTCGCGTCGCTGAATCCGTCAGTCACAGAGGAGAGCGGCCGGTCCGGCGCGTGCTGCGAGTGCAGGCCGAGGCTCGTGCCGTCCTTCCAGACCTGGAACATGACACGGCGTCCGTAGCGGTGCAGCACCGGCGCGTGTTCGGTGTCGACTTCGTCGTCCTCCTCGTGCCCGTCCCGCTGCACGCTGATGAGCGATGCGGTCTGCGCGAGATGCGCGTCGAGCACCTCCGCCACTTCATGCCGGGCGTCCCGGAAACTGACCGCCGCGGCGGCAATCCACGCCAGCGACACGGCGGCCAGGAGCAGGACCAGGAGCTGACGCCGAACCGAGCGTCGACGCGGTCTACGCATGGCCGCCTCGCGGCACCACATAACCCACCCCGCGGATCGTCTTCACGACGTCCGCGCCGAGCTTGCGCCGGAGGTGGTGCACGTGGACCTCGACGGCGTTGCTCTCGATCTCCTCGCCCCAGCGGTACATCCGCTCCTCGAGCTGTTCGCGCGACAGCACGCGGCCGGCGTTGAGCATCAGCTCCTGGAGGAGCGCGAATTCCCTGGGCTGCAGATCGATGACATGCCCGCCGCGCGTGACAGTCCTCGCGGCCGGGTCGAGCACCACGTCCCCGATCTGCAGGCGCGGCGCGGACTCCCCTTTCGAGCGTCTGACCAGCGCGCGCAGCCTGGCCGCGAGCTCGTCCAGGTCCGTCGGTTTGACCACGTAATCGTCGGCGCCGCTGTCCAGGCCCTTGATCCGATCCTGAACGGCATCACGCGCCGTCAGGATCAGCACGGGAACACGATTGCCGCGGGCGCGCTCGGCCTGCAGGAGCTCGGGTCCGCTCAGCCCGGGAAGTCCGAGGTCGAGGACGATGGCCGCGAACGCCTGCGTGCGAAGAGCGGTCTGCGCGTCACGCCCATCCTGCACCCAGTCCGGCTCGAAGCCGCGCTGCTTCAATCCGGCCGCGAGAGCGTCACCGAGCAGCGGGTCGTCCTCGACGATCAGCACACGCATGTCGTCTCCTGGTCAGGCGAGCATCGCCCGGAGGCGCTCCGTGGCAAGGACCCTGTAGAACGTCAGAAATATCACGACGGATGCGGTCGTCATGTAAAGGACGTTGGCCCAGGCCGTCGTCCGTTCCGTGCCGAGGAGGAGGCCGTGCGCGAACGCCAGCCAGAACGCGGCGAAGCTCGCATAGTGCAGCCGGCGCCACGCGCGCCCTCCGATATGACGCCGGACGTGGAAACTGGCGATGAGCAGGAGAGAGAGCCACGCCGCGATCTGTCCGAACGCCACCAGCACGGGTTCGTAGTTGCCGGCGAGGGGCAGGATGATCGCCTGGAGCGGAAAACTCATGTATCGATCGCCCATCAGCACGAAGCCGTGAAAACAGCCGAAGCCGAGGCCGACGACACCGAGGAACTGGTGGGCGTCGAGCAACTGGGGCGGACGCATCCACCTGCGCCCCATTCCGGTGCTCAGCAGCAGGCCCCATGCCACCGATCCCCACAGCAGCAGATAAGCGACAAACCCGGAAGCGCGGCTCAGATACCAGAAGGACGTCGTCCCTTCGCCAAGCCCGGTCGCACCGGCGCCGACAGCGAAGCCGCCGGCCGCCAGGGTCACACCGGCGGCGGCACTCGCGAGCAGGGCTCCCGGCGAAATCTCATTCACGTCAGACACGATGGAGCGAGGCATGGCTCTCCACCTCTTCCCAGGGGAATTCGCCGACGATGATGTCGCGGCCGTCCATGGTGGTCAGCCACGCGCCCAGGCTGCGCTGCCGAAGGTAGGACGCGCCAGGGACGCTGCCGAGGACGAGCGTCACCTTGGCGGCGACATCCGCGATCATCGCGGTCCGTGCGCGCACGGTCACGGAATGCAGGTCGCTTCCGGCGGACGTTCCCGTCCGCGGGTCGATCACGTGATGCAGCATCCTCGTGCCGCGCTGCCAGCGGCGTCCGCCGACACTGCTGGTGGCAAGCGCCCCGTCACGCAGCCGGACGACGGCGCGATCTCGTTCCGGATTGAACGCATCCTGCACGCCGATCGGCCATGGGTCGCGGTCGGGCCTGCCGGCGACACGCAAGTCTCCGCCGGCATCGACGAGAGTTGGACCGAGCGGCGCGAGCGCGAGCGCCACCTGGTCGACGGTCCAGCCTTTCGCAATGCCCCCCAGGTCCAGGGCGAGATCGCCGGGCAGCGAGACCGACCGCGCCGCACTGTCCAGCCGGACACGGCGCCACGAGCCGAACGCCGCCGCCGGATCCCCCTCCACAGGGCCAGCCGCACGGATCGCCTCGAAGCTGCGGTCGTAGCCAATCCGCTCCAGGCTGCGGAGGATGGTGGGGTCGTAGATGCCGCCGCTCTCGTGCGCCGCGTGGAGTGCAGACACGAGCACGGTCCAGAGGATGGGTGACACGGTTCGCGGTCCTTGCCCTGACGCGCGGTTCAGTTCGCTGAGCGCCGATGCGGGGC
The DNA here is from genome assembly GCA_035699745.1 of Vicinamibacterales bacterium. Taxonomy (NCBI): domain Bacteria; kingdom Pseudomonadati; phylum Acidobacteriota; class Vicinamibacteria; order Vicinamibacterales; species Vicinamibacterales bacterium. The sequence goes on along the minus strand of DASSPH010000060.1, from coordinate 43,519 downwards.
GGAACCGGCTCAACTCCGCGTCCACGGCGTGAAAGAACTCCTCCGCCCGGCGCATTGCCGGGGCCACGGCGGCCCCATGCTTCGCATCCGCGCAGCAGAGCCAGACGCCGACGCCGGTGTTCATCGCACGGAAAAGATGTTCGTGCAGCATGACGGTCACGAGCGGCGCGTGCGCGTCACGGGCCGCTGAAACATCGGCTTCTGCGGCATGGCCGGCACCGGGCGGGCGCTCGGAACGCGGCGCCGTTCGGAGCCGTCGGCGCGCACGACCGGCGCGCCGCGAACCGGCATCGCCGTCTCGGGCACGACGAACGCGCTGCCGGCGGGCGGTTCGCCGCGCGCGGATGCCATCCATCCGAGCGCCGTCGCCGCCAGGCCGATCAGGAGCACGCACGCTTTCCACCACTCGCCGCTCGCAGTCTGGGCGCCGGTGGGTTTCTGAACCGGAGTCACGATCCCCTTCCTTCACTCGTCGTGTGACTCGCGGCGGCGAGGCCGGCGTTCGCGGCGATCGTCGTCCTCGTCGTGGCCGGTGTACCCGCCGTCGCCGCCGCGTACGGAGGCGAGCTGGCGCGGCGGCGATTGCAGCGTGCGGATCTGTGCATACGCCTCGTCGAGCGCCCGGTACGCGTCCTCGAGTCGCTGCCGATAGACCGCGGTCTCGTCCGGAACCGGAGCGGCAGGCGATGGTTGAGCGGGTTGGAGCGGCGCGCTCGCGGCAGCCATCTCGCGGCTTGCCGCGTCGGCTCCGGTTCGCAGCCAACCGTTACGGAACCCCACGGCCAGCGTCACGCCGCCCAGGACGAGCAGCGTGAGCAGACCGGAGATGATGACGACGGATCGACTCGGTGGAAGTTGCATGGCCACACTCCTTGGGCTGACGCATCGACGTCAGTCTGAGGGAGGAACCTTATGGCTTCCTTAACACCGTCAGTCGGCTGCCGCCGGCAATGAGATCGTCCCCGCGAACGACCCGGAAGTGGTGAGCGTGATGGCACTTGCCACGCGTTCGACGATGAAGCGGCCATGCGCGCCTGCGAATCGGCCCGTCCCTCCGGTAATGGTGTGGATGTCCGTGATGCTGAACTCACCGGGCGTCCCGGTTGGCTGACCCGACGCCTCGATCGTCGTATCGAAGCTGTCTCCGTTGGCGGCCACCCAGTGGGAAGTTCCCACGGCCGTCAAGGTCGCGAAGGTGAGCGTCACGCGCTCGGTGAACGAGAACTGGCCAAGATGCGTGGCGGTCCCGCCGCCTTCGGTCGTGACGACGATGGTCGTGGGGGTGGGATCCGAGTCGACATCGGTGCCTCGCATCGTGCCGGTGAGAGGCACCCGCGGCGTTGCGGCAGCCGCGACGGCCGGCGGTGAGGACGTGAGAGATGCGCCGGCGGACGCGACGGATGTCGGCCCGGCTGGTGCTGCGCCCTGACTGCACCCGCCGAGCAGCAACGCAGCACCGATGAACACGACGGCAGTGAACGAGGAACCCATTGCAGCCTCCTTTTTGTGCTTGGTGGAACCCGCACACGGGACGCGGGCGGGATTGGAACGGGGAAATCGGTCCCCGTTCGAATAAAGGCGTAAGATCCGCCTCGAAGGGATCACCCCGGTTTTCACCTGATGCACAAGCCCGATGTCAGCGGACTGCTCCGCGCCTGGAGCGACGGCGATCGGGGCGCCCTTCAGGCGCTCACGCCCGTCGTCTACGAGGAGCTGCACCGTCTCGCCCGCCGCTACATGCGTCGCGAGTGTTCAGGGCACAGCCTGCAGGCCACCGCGCTGGTAAACGAGGCCTACATGCGCCTGGCCGACTGCACGCGCATGCAATGGCAGGATCGCGCCCACTTCTTTGCCGTGTCGGCGCAGGTCATGCGGCGCATCCTCGTGGACCACGCCCGGCGGCGCAACGTCAAGCGCGGCCGCGGTCTCCACCACGTATCGCTCGACGACGTCGTCGTCGTCGCGGCCGGCCGGGAGGCCGAAATGGATCTCGCGGCGCTGGACGACGCGCTGCTCGCCCTCGCGCAGATGGATCCGCGAAAAGCCGGCATCGTCGAGATGCGTTTCTTCGGAGGGCTGACGGAGGAGGAGATCGGCAAGGTCCTGAAGCTGTCGACCGGCACGATCAAACGCGAGTGGCGTGCGGCAAAGGCGTGGCTGCATCAGGAATTGACCCGTTGATCCGGCCCATGGACGCCGAACGCTGGAAACGCGTCGAAGGCCTGTTCCAGGCCGTACTGGATCTGCCGCCTGATCAGCACGAGGCCTATTTGAAGCGGCAGTGCGCCGGCGACGCTGCCCTCGAGCGGGACGTCCGTGCGCTGCTGCAGTCCGCGGGCGAGGCCGGCGGCTTCCTGTCCGAGCCCGCGCTGGCGGTTGCCGCGAGAGTCGTGGCCGGCGAACAGCCCGGGCAGGTGATCTCCCATTACCGCATCATCGAGAAACTGGGCGGCGGCGGCATGGGCGTCGTCTACAGAGCCGAAGACACGCGGCTGCACCGGTTCGTCGCGCTGAAGTTTCTCGCGCCGGTGTTCGCGGAGGAGGCCGACGCGCTGGCTCGATTCCGCCGCGAGGCGCGAGCCGCATCGGCATTGAATCATCCCAACATCTGCACGGTTCACGACATCGGCGAACAGGACGGCCGTCCGTTCCTGGTGATGGAATGCCTCGAAGGGACAACGCTGAAGCATCGCATCGCCGGACGCGCGATCGACCTCGACCTGCTCTTGACGATGGGCATCGAGATCGCCGATGCGCTCGAGGCTGCGCACGAGGCCGGGATCGTCCACCGCGACATCAAGCCGGCGAATCTGTTCGTCACCGGTCGAGGCCATGCAAAGGTCCTCGACTTCGGCCTCGCCAAGGTCCGTGCAGTCGGCGGCGCCGAGGCCGCAGCGACCGTGACGGCGATCTCCGGCTTGACCAGTCCGGGAAGTCCGCTGGGAACGATCGCGTACATGTCGCCGGAGCAGGTGCGGGCGCAGGAGCTGGATGCCCGCACCGACCTGTTCTCGTTCGGCATGGTGTTGTACGAAATGGCGACCGGTGTGCCGCCGTTTCAGGGCGGCAGCCCAGGGCTGATCTTCGACGCCATCCTGAATCGCGCCCCCGCGCCGCCGAGCCAGGTGAATCCGGGGCTGCCGCAGGAACTGGAGCGCATCATCGGCAAGTGCCTGGAGAAGGATCGCGAGCGCCGCTATCAGCACGCCAGCGAGATCCGAACCGACCTCCAGCGGCTGCAGCGCGATCGTGGGGCGCGGTTCGAGACCGGCGCACCAGCGGAACAGCGGCCGATGCTCGGGCGGCGCCGCGCGCGCTGGCTGTCGATCGGCGCCGTCGTCCTCGTTGCCGCCGTGGTCACGGCCGCCATGTACGGGGGAGGTCCCGCAAAACTCACCGACAAGGACACGCTCGTCATCGCGGACTTCACCAACCGCACGGGAGATCCGGTGTTCGACGGAACGTTGCGGCAGGGCCTGGCCGTCCAGCTGGAGCAGTCCCCGTTTCTCGGCCTGGTGTCGGATCAGCGCATCCGCCGGACGCTGCCGTTGATGAACCTGCCCGAGGACGCGCCCCTGACTCCCGAGCTCGCGCAAGCGGTGTGCGTGCGGACGGCGAGCGCGGCCGTGATTGCCGGATCGATCGCGACGCTCGGCAGTCAGTACGTCCTCGGCCTGCGCGCGACGAACTGCACGACCGGCGACATTCTCGCCGACGAGCAGGCGCAGGCGGCGCGGAAAGAGGACGTCCTGAGCACGTTGAGCCGGATCGCGACGGTGGTGCGGACGCGGGTTGGAGAATCGCTCGCCACCATCGAAGAACATTCGACCCCGCTCGAGGAAGCGACGACCCCGTCGCTGGAAGCGCTGCAGGCCTACAGCGCCGGATGGAAGGCGGTCATCTCGGGCGGGTGGATGAAGGGTCACCCGCTCTATCAGCGCGCCGTCGAGATCGATCCGGGTTTCGCCATCGGTCACGCGCAGGTCGGGTTCGGGTACAGCGTCATCGGCGAGTCGGCGCTGGCGCGGCCGAGCATCATGAAGGCCTACCAGCTGCGCGGCCGGGCCAGCAATGTCGAGCGCTTCTTCATCGAGACGCTGTACGAGCGCGATGTCACGGGCAATCTCGCGCGGGAACAACGTACGCTCGAATCGTGGGCCGGGACCTACCCGCGCGACGCGCGCCCCCACGGACTGATCTCGGGGCTCGCGTTGTCGAGCACGGGGCAGTACGAGATGGCCATTGCCGAAGCGGACAAGGCCATCGCGCTGGATCCTGATTTGACGCCGGCGTACCACAACAAGGCGTTCAATCAGCTCCGCCTGAATCGCCTGGAGGAGGCGCTGCTGACGCTCCGCGTCGCACGTGAGCGCAAACTGGAGTTTTCCGACTCGCTGCTGACGGAGTATTTCGTCGCGTTCCTGAAGGGGAACGAAGGGGAGATTGGACGGACGGCAGGAATGGCGCGGGCCAACCCCGGCACCGCGGACATGATCGGCCACCTGGAAGCGCTGGCGCTGGCTCGCGCCGGGCGGCTGCAGGAAGCGCGGCGCATGTCAGCCGTTCCGGTCGAGATCGCGCAGCGCGCCGGCCGCCGAGAACGCGCCGGCCTGTTCGAAGCGGGGAGAGCCGTGTCGGAGGCCTGGTACGGAAACGCCGCCGCCGCCCGGCGGAGCGCCGGCGCAGCGCTCGCGCTCGGCAAGGGCCGCGACGTGTCGTATGCGGCGGCGTTCGCCCTTCTTCTCGCCGGCGACCTGGCACAATCACGAGCGCTGGCCGATGATCTCGCCCGCGGGTTTCCCGAAGACACGTCGGTTCAGTTCATGTACCTGCCGACGCTGCGCGCCCTGTTCGCCTTGAACGATCGGGACGCGGCAGGCGCACTCCAGGCGCTGCAGATCGCCGCGCAGCACGACCTGGCGCTCGGTGCCATCGGTTTCGTCGGCCGCTTCGGCGGGCTGTACCCGGTCTACGTTCGCGGAGTGTCGTATCTCGCCGCCGGTCGACCCGCGGAAGCGGCGGCGGAATTCGAACGCATCCTCGCCCATCGCAGCATCGTCCTCGTCGATCCGATGGACGCGATGGCGCGGCTGCAATTGGCGAGAGCGCGGGCGCTCTCCGGCGAGAAGGCGAAGGCGAAGAGCGCGTACGAGGATCTCCTGACGCTGTGGAGGAATGCCGACGCGGATATCCCGGTCATCAGGCTGGCGCGGGCGGAATACGCCAGACTGCGCGACTGACGGATCCGGCAGCGGCGACTATGGCACATCGTGAGCGTCATCGAAGCGAGCGAATCGGATGGCTGCGTGCGTCGGTGCTCGGCGCCAACGACGGCATCGTCTCGACCGCGAGTCTGGTGATCGGGGTCGCCGCTGCGGACTCCGCGCGGCAGGGGATTCTGGTCGCCGGCGTGGCCGGCCTGGTGGCCGGCGCGCTGTCGATGGCGGCCGGCGAATACGTCTCGGTCAGCTCTCAATCCGACACCGAGCAGGCCGATCTCAAACGCGAGCGGCACGAGCTTGCCACGCAGCCGCAAGCGGAGGAAGACGAGCTCACGGCTATCTACGTCGCTCGAGGATTGGAACCGGAGCTCGCCCGGACCGTCGCCCGGCAGCTGATGAAGACCGGCGCCCTCGCGGCGCACGCGCGCGACGAGCTCGGCCTCACGGAGGAACTCGCCGCCCGTCCGCTGCAGGCCGCACTGGCGTCGGCGGCGACCTTCGCGGTGGGAGCGCTGGTACCGATACTCGCAGTGCTCCTGGCGCCTGCGGGCGCGGCGGCCGTGGCCGTCGCAGCGGTGTCGCTGGTGTGCCTGGTCGCGCTCGGCGCCACCGCTGCCTACGTCGGCGGCGCTCCCGTGCTCGCCGGCGCGGCGAGGGTCACCGTGTGGGGTGTGCTGGCCATGCTGGCGACCGCACTGGTCGGACGGTTGTTCGGCACAGCGGTCGCATGAAGCGGCGCGCGGGCGGCCTCGATTACCCGACGTGTCTCGGTTTCGGCGACGCCGGAGCCGCGACGCGCTCGAGCGGCGCCGCGACCACGCGCTGGATCTGCCGCAGCAGTCCCGCTTCAGACGCCGTCATCAACGACACCGCTCGCCCCTGCTGCCCCGCGCGGCCGGTGCGGCCGATGCGGTGCACGTAGTCCTCGGCGACGAGCGGCAGATCGAAGTTCACGACCAGCGGCAGGTGCGCGATGTCGAGGCCACGCGCCGCGATATCGGTGGCCACCAGCACGCGCACCCGGCCGGCCTTGAAATCCTCGAGCACGCGGCTGCGCGCGCCCTGGCTCTTGTTGCCATGGATCACGCCGGCGCGGACGCCGCGGCGGTCCAGATCTTCGCCGACGCGGTTCGCGCCGCGCTTGGTGCGGCAGAAGACGAGCGCCTGACCGCCGGCGTGCTGCTGGAGGATGCGGGTGAGCACGTCGCGCTTGCGATCGACTGTGACGTCGTGCACCTGATGGGTCACGGTGGCGGCGACCACCTGCCGCGGCGACACGTCGACGCGTACGGCGTCACGGGTGAACCCGGCGGCGAGGCCGGCGACGGCATCGGACAGCGTCGCGGAAAAGAGCAGCGTCTGCCGGCGGCGAGGGAGCGCCGCCACGATGCGGGTCAGCGCCGGCAGGAACCCCATATCCAGCATCCGATCCGCTTCGTCCAGCGTGAGCACGTCGATGCCGGCCAGGTCGATCGTCCGCCGCTGCAGATGATCGATGAGGCGCCCTGGCGTCGCGACGACGATGTCGACGCCGCGCCGAAGCGCCTGCACCTGAGCGTGCATCGCGACACCGCCGAAGATCGCGACCACACGAAGCGGCGTCGACGCCGCGTAGCCCGAGAGCGCCTGGTGCACCTGCGCCGCGAGTTCCCTGGTGGGAACGAGGACGAGAGCCGCGGGAAGCCGGCGAGCGGTGCCCCGTTCGCGCGCGAGAAGTCGCTCGATCGTCGGCAGGCCGAAGGCGGCGGTCTTGCCGGTGCCGGTCTGGGCGCGCGCGAGCACATCGACGCCGCTCAGCACGAGCGGAATCGCCTGGCGTTGAATCGGCGTCGGGGTCTCGTAGCCCAGTCGTGCGAGAGAGGCGCAGGCCGTGGGGCCGAGCCCGAGTTGCGAAAACATGAAGATCCTCGAGTGCCCGGGAGCGGTTTCCCAGCGGCGCGATGCGGGCATGTGTGGACGCCTCGCCGCCGGCATGGCGGACGCGCGCCTCACCGAAACGATGTGTCTCGGGCGGATTCGACTCGGAGCCAGGCTGGATATAAGGAGGACCGTGCCAGAGGCCGGCAACGCTTACAGACGGCAGAGCGCGTGGGAAGATCCGATCCTCAGCAGTGTATCACGTCGTGCTTCGCACTCATGGTGCGCGCCGCGATCGCTCCTGACGCGAACGTGAGGACGCCGGCGAGGTAGACGGCCCAGACCAGGCCGAACCGCGCGCTCACCACGCCGGCGAGCAGCGCTCCGGCGGGATAGCCCAGATCGCGCCAGAACCGATACCAGCCGAGGGTGGTGGCGCGCCGGCTCGCGGGCGAGATCTCCGCGGCCGCAGCCAGCAGGGCCGGATACACCATGGCGGTCCCCGCTCCGAGCAGAACGGCTCCGAGCGCGCCGCTCGCGTACGTCGACGGCATGCCCGCACCAATCACGCCGAGCGCGAACGCCTGCACGATCATGCCCCACAGGATCAGCGGACGCCGGCCGGCGCGGTCGGCGAGCGCACCGGTCGCGAGCTGGCCGACGCTCCAGGTCAGCGGATAGATCGCTTTGATGATGCCGATCTCATCGACCGCCAGGCCGTGCGCGGCAAACAGCAGCGGCAGCACGCCCCAGGACATCCCGTCGTTGAGGTTGTTGATCAATCCAGCCTGACACACGCCGAACATCGTCCGTCTCGCCGATGCCGCATCGAGCGTTCCGGACGGGCGGACCTCCGGGGCTGCCGGCGGTGCGGCGTCCCGCAGGAATCCGCTGGTGTCGCGAACCGCCAGCACCGACAGACCCAGTCCGAGGATCGCGTAGACGATGCCAAGGTAGAACGGTTCCGGCCGGAGCCCGGTCCGGGCGGCGATGTAGCCCGTGAGCAGCGCCGTGACTCCGAGGCCGCCATAGCCGGCGAACTCGTTGAGACCCATCGCCGTCCCGCGCTGCCGCGCCCCGACGAGGTCGTTCTTCATCGCCACCGTCATCGACCAGGTGAATCCCTGGTTGGCGCCGAGCAGGACATTCGCCGCCACAATCCACGTCCACGAGGGGCCCCACGCGAGCATGAAGGGAACGGGCAGGCCGATCGCCCAGCCGGCGATCAGCATCGCCTTCCGCGTGAATCGATCCGCGAGGAAGCCCGAGGCGACGTTCGACAGCGCCTTCACCAGGCCGAAGGCCACGATGAACGAGAAGATCAGCGTGTCGGACGTGAGGTGGAACTCCTCGGTGGCCACCAGCGGCACCACCGTCCGTTCCAGACCGACCATTCCGCCCACGCAGAAGTTGACGAGGACGAGCAGCGAGAATTGCGCCCGGTTCTCCCGGATGCCGAGCCGGCGTTCCACACCGCCAGCCTACGATTCGCGGCCTCGATTCGTCCAATGAAACGATGCGATTGTTCCGATAGACGTGATGAATCCCTAGGCAGGCGTGCGGCCGGTCCGGCCGGCGGCGGGGCGCACGGGGAACGTTCGCTCGAGCAGCTGCAGCATCGCGCGGCATGCCGCGCCGTGATGTTTCTGCGGATGGTCGATGACCAGGATGTTGCGGGCCGGCAGCGCCGCCTTGACCGGCAACGCCGCCAGGCGGCGCCCGGCCAGTTCTTCGGCGACGGTGAGCCGGGACACCATGGCGATGCCGAGGCCGCCCATCACGGCGCGCTTGACCGCGTCGGGGTGGTCGAACGTCATCGTCCGCGCCGGCGCGAGGCGGTGCCGGTGCCACCACGCCGTCGTCTGCCGTCGCGTATCCGAGCCCTCCTCGCGCAGCAGCCACGTTTCGCCCTCCAGTTGTGCGGGCTTCAGCGTCCGCGCGCGCGCCAGCGGGTCGTTGGGGAGCGCGACCACCACCAACGCGTCTTCAGAGAGGCTCCGGGATCGCAACTCGGCCGAGGGCAGCGTGCCGGCGACGATGGCCATGTCGAGATCGTTGCGGGCGACACGCTCGACAATCGTGTGGATCGGGCCGATTTCCAATCGCAGGTCGTAGGGACGATGGTCGCCGCGATACCTGGCCAGCACCGGCGGCAGCAGATAGAGACCGGGCGTCGCCGTGGCGCCGAGGCGGATGCGGCCGACCGCCCCGCGTGCCACTTCTTCCATGCGCTCGCGGGCGCGGTCGACCGCGGCGAGGATCCGCCGCGCCTCTTCGAGAAAGACCTCGCCGGCGACCGTCAGGGACACGCGGCGCGCGGCGCGGTTCAGCAGCCGCGCGCCCAGCTCCTCCTCGAGCAGCGCGATCTGATGCGACACGGCGGGCTGTGACAGACTGCAGAGACTGGCCGCGCGGGCGAAGTGACGCAGTTCGGCGACCGCCACGAAGGTGCGCAGCTGGCGCAGTTCCATTCATTCAGTCTATCAGCCGGATTCGATCATTTCATTGGACGAATCGTGTGCGATGTTCGTATCGTGGCGATGGCCGGCATTCCAGGAGGTGTGTGTGGCTCTCACCTGCCCAATCGGTTTCGACGTGGCAACCTTCCGTTCGGAAGTGCAGACGATCTACGGTCGGGTCGCGGCGTCGCCGGGGGGTGATTTCCATTTTCACCGCGGCCCGCAATACGCCGCGGGCGTGCTGGGGTACGAGCCGGCCGAGATCGCGGAGCTTCCCGCGGAGGTCACGTCCTCGTTTGCGGGCGTCGGCAACCCGCATGCGATTGGCCGGATCCCTGACGGCGCCACGGTCATCGACATCGGCTGCGGCGCCGGCATGGATCTTCTGCTGGCTGCGAAGCGTACCGGACCGGCCGGCCGCGCGATCGGCGTCGACATGACGGCGGCCATGCGCCGCCGGGCATCCGAGGGGGCCGCCGCGTCCGGACTGGCGAACGTCGAGGTGCGCGAGGGAGACGCCATGAGCCTGCCGGTCGACGATCGTAGCGCCGACGTGGTGATCTCCAACGGCGTGCTGAACCTCGTGCCGGACAAGGAACGCGCCGTCGCCGAAATTGCCCGCGTGCTCAAGCCGGGCGGTCGCGTGCAGATCGCGGACATCATCATCAGCGAGACGCTGCCGGAGAGCGCGCTTCGAGACGTCGATCTGTGGACCGGTTGAATCGCCGGCGCTCTGCTGGAAGCAGAGCTCATCGACGTGTTCGCCGGCCGCGGTTTCGGCGAGGTCGCCATCACCCGGCGCTTCGACTGTTTCGCCGGCACCTCGAAGGAGCGCACGGCCCGGCGCTATGGAGTGGTGGGCGTCAATCTGACGGCTGTTCGATCGGCGGACTGACCAGTCACGCCACCGCCTCCATCGCGTCACCGGCTGCCGGTTCGCGGCGCGCGTGGCGGTTCGCCATGTAATAGAGGACCGGGACGGCCAGCCGCGACAACAGGAGCGACGCGACTTCGCCGGCCATCAGCGAGATCGCCAGCCCCTGGAAGATCGGATCGAACAGGATGACGGCGGCGCCGACGATCATGGCGGCGGCGGTCAGCGCCATCGGCCGGAACCGCACCGCGCCGGCGTCGATCACCGCCTGCTCGAGCGGAAGCCCTTCGCGCAGCCGCAGCTCGATGAAGTCGACCAGGATGATCGAGTTGCGCACGACGATTCCCGCGCCGGCGATGAAGCCGATCATCGACGTGGCGGTGAAGAACGCCCCCGCCGCGGCGTGCGCCGGCAGGACGCCGACCAGCGAGAACGGAATGGCGATCATGATCAGCAGCGGCGTCTTGAACGACTGGAACCAGCCGACCACCAGCACATAGATCAGGACCAGCACGGCGGCGAACGCGAGGCCGAGATCGCGGAACACTTCGATGGTGAGGTGCCACTCGCCGTCCCATTTCATCGCGTATCGCGACGTGTCGAACGGCTGGACGGCGTTGAACACGTCGAGGCCATACCCCTCGGGCAGCGTCAGCCGTCCGATCGCCTCGTTCATGCGCATGATCGCGTAGGCGGGACTGCCGTTCTTTCCCGCCAGGTCGCCGGTCACATAGGTCACCGGCTGCAGATTCTTGTGGTAGAGGCTCGTCCCGTCCTGCGACGTCACGGCGCTGGTGAGTTCGCCGACGGCGACCGGCCTCGTGCCGCGAAGACGGATCGACTGCACGGCCTCGAGGCTGCGGTCGCCGCGCGGCAGCCGAAGCACGATCGGCACGTCCTCGCGCGCCCGCTCGTCGTGCAGCAGGCCCGCCGACTCCCCCGACCCGGCCATCCGTACGACGGCCGCAACCGCCGCCGGCGAGAGGCCTGCCGCGGCGGCCTTTTCGTTGTCAACCGCGAGCGTGATCTTCGCGTGCGGGTCTTCGACGTACCAGTCGGTATCGACCACCCCCGGAGTCTGCTCGAAGATCGACTTGATCTGCGCCGCCAGGGCCAGCCGCCGTGCCGGATCGGGCCCGTAGACTTCCGCGACGAGGGTCTGCAGCGAGGGCGGCCCGGGCGGCACTTCCGCCACCTGGATGGTCGCGCCGAACTGCCTGGCGATCGGCAGCAGCCGCTCGCGCACGCGACCGGCGATGTCGTGGCTCTGCACCCGACGCTCCGCCTTCGGCACCAGGTTCACCTGCAGGTCGGCGAGGTGCGGGGCGCGCCTGAGGAAGTAGTGTCGAACGAGCCCGTTGAAGTTGTAAGGCGCCGACGTGCCCACGTACTGCTGGACGTTGACCACCGTCTCGTCCTGCAGGGTGGCCGACGCCAACGCCGACGCGACGCGCGCCGTCGCCTCGAGCGCGGTTCCTTCAGGCATGTCGATCATGACCTGGAACTCGCTCTTGTTGTCGAACGGCATCATCTTCATCGTCACGAGCCCGAGCGGCACGAACGCCACTGCCGCCAGCAGCAGGGCCGCGACCGCCGTCAGGAAGATCGCGCGTCTCCTGCGGCTCGCGATCAGCGGTCCCATCACCCGGCGGTACAGACGCGTGATCAGGTCTTCGGCGGCATGCGCCGGCGCGGAGGGCTGGAGCAGACGGACCGCGGCCCAGGGAGTCACCACGAAGGCAACCGCCAGTGAGAAGATCATCGCCGCCGACGCGCCCACCGGGATCGGCCGCATGTAGGGGCCCGACAGGCCGCGAACGAACGCCATCGGCAGAATCGCCGCCACCACGGTCAGGGTTGCGAGCACCGTGGGGTTGCCCACTTCGTCGACGGCGCGCAGCGCAATTGCGGTCAACCCCTGTTCACCCCCGCGCATCCGTGCGTGGCGCACGATGTTCTCCACGACGACGATGGCATCGTCCACCAGGATGCCGACGGAGAAGATCAGCGCGAAGAGCGTGATCCGGTTCAGCGTGTAGCCGTAGAGGTAGAACATGAAGAGCGTGAGCGCGAGCGTGACCGGAATGGCGATCAGCACGACCGCCGCCTCGCGCCGGCCGAGCGCCGCCCAGATCAACGCCGAGACCGAGAGGACCGAGAGCAGCATGTGCCAGAGCAGTTCGTTGCTCTTGTCGGCTGCCGTCTCACCGTAATCGCGGGTGATGGTGAGCTGCACGTCCGAGGGCACGAGCGAACCCTCGAGGGTCTCGAGCTTGTCGGCCACCCGGCGCGCGACGTCGGTGGCATTGGTGCCCTTCCGCTTGGCGACCGAGATGGTGACGGCCGGGTGCGCGCCGGACGACTTCGACAGGAAGGTCACATAGGAGGCGGGCTCGGCGTCGCCGTCGACCACCTCCGCCACGTCGCGCACCAGCACCGGACGGCCGCTTCGGGACGCGACGACCGTGTTGCGCAGGTCATCCGGCGTACGCAGGCGGCTTCCGACTTCGAGACCGGTCACCAGCCCGCCCGCGACCGGACCCGACACGGCGCCGCGCACGTTGGTGCGAGCGATCGCCTGCTGAACCGACAGCGGGTCGACATCGTAGGCCGACAGCCTGGCGGGATCGATGTCGACGCGGACCTGCCGCGGACGGCCGCCGATGATCGCCACCTCCGACACGTCGTTGACTTCAGCGATGACGTCCCGAAGCTGGGCGGCGAGCGATCGCAGCTGATCGTCCGCGTACCGCGCCGACCACACCGTCACGGCCAGGATCGGCACATCGTCTATCGACCGCGGCTTGACGAGCGGTCCGATGACGCCCGGGGGAATGCGATCGGCGTTCGCCGCCAGTTTCTGGTTGAGGCGAACGAGCGCGGGCTCCTGCGGCTCGTCCACCGTGAATCGGACGACGACCATCGACTGGCCGGAGCTCGAGGTCGAGTAGACGTATTCCACGCCGGGCACTTCCCACAGGAGCTGCTCCAGCGGACGCGTCACGCGCTGTTCCACTTCGGCGGGCGTCGCTCCCGGCATCCCGGCGAACACGTCGACCATCGGCACGATGATCTGAGGCTCCTCTTCCCGCGGCAGCGCCACCACGGCGAGTACGCCAAGCGCCATCGACGCGGCAATGAACAGCGGCGTCAGCCTGGAGTGGATGAACGCGGCCGCGATCCGTCCGGCGGTGCCGTAGGCGGCAGCCATTTACCGCCTCCCCACGCTGACGCGGCGACCGTCGCGGACAGCGGCGGGCGGCGACAGCACGACTTCCTCGGATTCCGCCAGCCCCGCCAGCACCTCGGAGCCGCTGAGGCTGACCAGACGCGTGCGGGCGACGCCGTTGTCGACGACGAAGACGGAGGTCACCTGTCCGCGGCGGACGATCGCCGAGGCTGGAACCGTCAGCGCGCGGCGCGGCGGCCCGCTGAAGCGCGCCTTGCCGAACTCGCCCGATCGGACGTCGGGCAGGTCGGCCAGCGAGATCTTGACGAGAAGCGCTCGCGCATCAGCATCCAGCGCGCGGCTCACCTCGATCACGGTGCCTGTGGTGGAAGCGGCTCCGCTCCCGAGGAAGACCGGTATGCAGTCGCCGTTGCGAATCTGGCCGATGCGTGACTCGTCCACCCGCACGTCGAGGCGGAACCCGCGCGTGTCCTCGAGACGAAGAAGCGGCGTACCCGGCGACGCCATGTTTCCGGGCTCCACCAGCTTCTGCGTGATCACACCGTCGAACGGCGCGGCAATCGTTCGGAACGAGTCGATGGCGGCCGCCTGATCGCGTGCGGCACGAGCGCTGTCGACTGCCGCGGCGGCCTGTAACGCGCGCGCCGACACGCCGGCCACGCGCGCCTCGGCGCTCCGCAGCGCCGCCGTGGCGTCATCGAGTTCCTGTGCGGTTGCGGAGCGCCTGGCCTCGAGCCCGGTGATGCGATCGTAGGAGGCGCGAGCCAGGGCCAGTTCGGCTTCCGCCCCCTGGAGTTCCGCCGCGGCTGCCTTCGCGCCCTGCTCGGCGGCAAGCGCCGCCGACCGCGCCGCACGGGCACCGGCGCCGAGATCGTCGCCGTCGAGGACGATCAGGGTCTGCCCTGCGCGCACCCGATCGCCAGGCGACACGCGGACCTCGCGGATCGGCGCCAGGATGCGCGCCGCGATCGCTGCCGTCATGTCGGCCTGGACCACGCCACCCGAATCGATGGATGTGGACAAATCGGCAACCGCAACCCTGGCGGTCGTGACCGCGACGGGCTCCGAAGCATCGGCCGCAGCGGCGGCCTGAGGAGTCGAGCAGCCGGCGAGGGCCGCGCTCATCGAGAGCGCTGCCGCGATCGCCGCAATGGTGACGTGATGAGGTGCGTTCATGGTGTTCATTGCCTTCCTGTCGCGCGCAGCAGGGCCGCTGTCGCGGTGAGCACGTTCACGCGCGCAGCGATCTGCTGCGCCTCTGCCTGCTGCACGGCGTCGGCGGCGCGCAGCAGCATCGCCGCATCCGTGAGGCCGCTCTCGTAGCGGTCCCGGACGATGCGGCGGCTCTCCCGCGCCCGATCAGCGGCCGCCCGGCCCACCGCTTCGCTCGCCCGCGCGGCCTCGAGCCGGGCGATCGCGACCTGCACGTCGAGCCTCGCCATCGTCTCCGCCTTCCCTGTTTCGATGGCCCGGCGCTTCACCTGCTCGCGCGCCTCGGTGAGCCTGGCTCTGTCCGCGAAGCCCCGGAACACGTTGACCTGCACGACCGCGGCAGCCATCCAGCTCGAGGACCGCGACTGCCAGGCGCCGGCGTTCAGTTCGAGCCCGCCCTGCGCGGATACGTGCGGCAGAAACGCCGCCCTGGCGGTGTCTGCCGCGGCGCGGGCCAACTGCTCCTGCTGCCTGGCGAGGGCGACTTCCGGACGGTTCGTCACGGCTTCGTCTTCGAGGGCTCCCTGACGGGCGATGTCGATGGCGCCCGCCGCCGGCGCGGGATCGAGATCGAAGACCATGCTCAGGGGCTCCCCCATCAGCTGATTCAGCCGGGCGCGCGCGATGCGCTCGTCCGCCATGGCCTGCACCTCGCGCTCGCGTGTCAGCGCGACGTAGACGTCGAGCTGGAGCACGTCGGCGTCCGTCACGCAGCCGGCGTCGCGCCGGTTGCCGGCCAGCTCGCGATCGGCGCGAGCGGTCTCGACGGCGGCGGCCGTCGAACGGACCGTCGCGGCCGCGATGAGGACACGGCCAAACGCCTCGGTCACCGTGGACGCCAGGTCGTGCGCAACCAGGCGGCTGCCGGTCGCCGCCATGTGGCGCGCGATCGCCGCCGCGCGGACGTGTGCCGCGGCAGTGCGATCGAACAGGGACTGCTCGACGGAGATCGACGTCCGGATGTTGTTGGCGGCAGCGGGGCGATTCAGCGCCTCGAGGGCGAAGTCGGCCTGGGTGAAGTGCTGCTGCGCAAGGCGCGAGCTGAACGCGAAGACGGGATTGTTGCCGCGCTGCCACGACTGAGCGACGTCCACTCGCGGCAGGTAAGAACCGCGAGCCTGCGTGACGCGTGCGGCCGCTTCCCGCTCGATCGCCGCTGCCGACCCGGCGTCCGGGTTCTGCGCCATGGCGCGCGAGATCGCGTCCGACAGCGGCAGCCGCGCCTGCGCGGACACCGGCACGGCCGCGGCCAGCGTCGCGGCGACGGCGAGGATATGGCGAGTGATGATTCTGCCCATGCTCTGATTGCCCCTCGTGAACCCTGTTGGGTGCGGTCCCTCGAGCGATGAGCCAGTCTGCCGGGGCCCGTGGCCGCGAGCCATGCTCGAACGGCCGGATTTCTTGCCCGTGTCGGGGGGGCGGTAGAATGCATCGCGCCGCGGCCGGAAAACTTTGCCGGGAGGCCGGGTAGCGAATCGTCTGAGATGGATGCGTTTTCCGAAGTCCTGAGCGGCGTGAAGCTGAAGGGCGCGCTCTTCTTCACCGCGGAGTTGTCGGCCCCGTGGGCGTTTGCCACGCCGGCTTCGACGGCGCTCGATTCGGCGCTGGCCCTGGGCGCTCCGCATCTCGTGGTCTACCACCTCGTGGTCGACGGGGCGGCGCGCGCGGCGCTGCCCGACGGACAGACGCTGACGCTCGAGCCCGGCGATATCGTCGTGTTTCCCCACGGCGATCCCCATGAACTGAGCAGCGCGTCAGGCGCACACCAGGTGGACGCCGCCACGCTGATGAAGAAGATCGTGAGCCGGGACCTGACGCCGATGCGCAGCGGCGGCGGCGGCGACAGCACGCGCTTCGTCTGCGGGTACATGGCCTGCGACCCGCTGCTGTGCGAGCCGATCCTCGGCGGCTTGCCCGCGATGCTGAAAGTCAACGTTCGCACCGACCGCGCCGGACACTGGCTCGAGAGTTCGCTGATGAACCTCGTGGACGAGGCATCGTCGAATCGCGCCGGCAGCGATGCGATGCTGGCGAAGGTCTCCGAGGCCCTGTTCGTCGACATGCTGCGCCGCTACGTGGCTGGCCTGCCGGAGCACGAGACCGGCTGGCTCGCCGGCGCCCGCGATCCGATCGTCAGCCAGAGCCTGGCGCTGTTGCACGGCCGCGTCGGCCATCCGTGGACGATCGCCGAGCTGGCCGAGGCCGTCGGCGTCTCGCGAACAGCCCTCGTCGATCGATTCGCGAGGTACCTGTCGGAGCCGCCGATGGCGTACTTGACGCGATGGCGCCTGCAGCTCGCCGCGCGGGCGTTGACGACGACGCCGCGCGGCGTCGCCGAGATTGCCGCGGACGTGGGGTACGAGTCGGAGGCGGCGTTCAACCGCGCCTTCAAACGCCGGTTCGGCACGCCGCCCGCACGATATCGGCGCGAACAGCGGACCTCGCCGCCACGCGGCGCCCACGCCAAAGCATCGACCGCGTGACCGAACCGCGCACTCGGGCGGTGGCGCTTCCGCACGCGGCGGCCGCGGAAGGTCGATGCGCGAGGACCGCATTGACGCAAATAACTTTGCGTTGTAAAGTTCGGCCGTGCCACTCCCTGCACGCCTGACCGCCGTTTCGTGGCTCGACTGGAAGCTGGGCGCGCGGCTGCTGCGGAAGTATCCCGCCCTCACCATCATCGGCGGTGTCTCGCTGGCGGGCGCCATCGCCATCGGCGCGGTCGGGATCGAGCTTGCCGACGAACTGCTGTACAAGCGGCTGCCCTTCGATCACGGCGGCCGGGTCGTGCGCCTCGAAACGCGGGACACGGTGGCGTCGCGCGTGGAGCCGAGACTGCTGCACGATTTCGCGATCTGGCGGCGGTCGCTGAGGACGGTCGCGGAGCTCGGCGCGGCCCGCGTCAGCGAGCGCAACGTCCTCACCGGCGAAGGCCGCGTCGAATCGCTGCGCGTGGCGGAGATCACCGCGTCGGCGTTTCCACTCACCCGCGTGCCGCCGCTGCTCGGCCGGCCGCTGCAGCCGGCGGACGAACGGCCGGGGGCGCAGCCCGTCGTGGTCCTGGGTTACGACGTCTGGCAGAGACAGTTCCTGCGCGACCCGGCAATCATCGGCCGCGTCGTCACGGTGGGCCGCACCGCGCGCAGCGTGGTCGGCGTGATGCCGCCGCATTTCGGCTTCCCGCGCAACCAACAGCTCTGGGTGCCACTGCCCGTCCAGGATGCGGCGCCGAGGCAAGGCCCGGCCGTCCAGGTGTTCGGCCGCCTCGCTGACGGAGCGAGCTGGCCGGACGCCGCGGCGGAGCTCGACGTCGTCTCGGCACGCCTGGCCGCCGATCACCCCGCAACCCACGCGCAGCTGCGCACGCGGGTGCGCGCCTTCGCCGGCCGCACGCCCGGCGATCCGCTGCGGTTCGAGGATCTGGCGGTCCACGCCGTCGTCCTGCTGTTGCTGGGAGCGGTCTCGGCGAACGTTGCGACGCTGATCTTCGCGCGCACGGCGATGCGCGAGCCGGAAATGGTCGTCCGCCACGCGCTGGGAGCGAGCCGCGCCCGCGTGATCGCGCAGATCGTCATCGAAGGGCTGGTGCTGACCCTCGCCGCAGCCGTGCTCGGGCTCGTCGCGGCCCAGATGGCGGTGCGCCATGCCTGGGACCGGGCGAGTCAGATCATCGGGGACGGCCTGCCGTTCTGGGTGGATCCGACGCTCGAGCCTGCCACCATTGCGTATGCGCTGCTGCTCGCGCTCGTCGCCGCGGCAATGATCGGCCTGCTGCCCGCACTGAAGGCCACGGGCGCGTCCATCCAGCGGGGACTGCAGGGGATCACCAGCACCGGCGCAACGATGAAGTTTGGCGGCATCTGGTCGTTCATCGTCGGCGCGCAGGTGGCCTGCACGCTTTTGTTCGTCCCCGCCGCGGTAGGAATCTTCACCACGTCCCTTCAGAACCAGTCGAGGTCGGCAGTCTTTCCGGCGGAGCGGTACCTCACCTTCCGCCTCAGGATGGACAACGAGGCGCTGGCCGGCGAGCGCGGTGTGCCTGACGATGGCCAGATCGGCGCGCGTCGCGCGCGTGCCTACGAAGAACTAGCGGGCCGGTTGCGTGAGGAGCCTGGTGTGACGCACGTGGCGCACGGCGATTGCCTGCCGTGGACGTCGCCGGACCTGGTGGCGCTTGAAATCGAGCAGGACGGCGCAGCTCCGGCTCGCCTGCACGGCAATTTCGAGGGGGGATTCGCGATGGCCGCTGTCGGTGCCGGCTATCACGACGCGTTCGGCGCCAGGATCGTGGCCGGCCGCGGCTTGCATCCCGCTGACGCCGGGACGCCGAACGGGCCCGTCGTGGTCAACGAGGCGTTCATGCGCGTAGTGGGCAGGAATCCCGTGGGCGCACGCGTCCGCACGCTCCAGCAAGGCAGCGAGCGCGAGCCGGGACCCTGGCATGAGATCGTCGGCGTGGTCACCGATCTGGAGATGTTGTTCGCCGCCGATTGGGGTGGGGCAGCGTACATCTATCGGGCAGCCTCCGCGGCGGAGGTCGATCCTGTCGTGGTCGCTGTGCGCGTCGCGGGGAACGCAGCGCCGCTTGCGCCCCGCGTCGCCGCCCTTGCGCGGCAGGTCGATGCGGGTCTGCACCTCGCGGATATCGTCACCCTCGACGACATCGTCGCACAGGAGCAAACACGGATGTGGGGCACCAGCATCGTCTTTGGAGGCGTTCTGCTCGTGGCGCTGGTCTTCTCCGCGGCCGGTCTGTACGCGCTCATGGCCGTCGCCGTGGCGCGTCGCACCCGCGAGATTGGGATCCGTATCGCACTCGGCGCCAACCCCCGGCACGTGCTCGGCAGCGTGTTCGCTCGTGCCGGTCGTCAGCTCGGCGGCGGCATCGTCGCCGGCAATAGCCTCATCCTGCTCCTCGCCTGGCGCGCCGACAGCCTGACCGCGAATCTCCTCGTCTCGTCGGTGATCACGTCCGTCATCATGGCGGTCGTGGGCGTGCTGGCGTGCGCCGCACCGGCGCGCCGGGCGTTGCGCATTCAGCCGACCGAGGCATTGCGGCAGGGTTGAAGTACGGCTGACGGCGTCACGGCTGTGAAGCCTCGGGAGGCTTGTCGACGATCCGATCGAACGCAAGGCCGCCGGAGCCCTCGCCGCGGCCCACACCCTTGCGGGCCGCCAGCCACATGAGTTACCCGCTCAGCGCGTCGATGAACGCGTCGAACGCCGCGGACCCGCGCGTCGAGAAGCGCACTGCCCGGCCATCCGTGTCGCGTTCAGCCCACTGCCGCTGAAACACGACGCGGAGGAGCGCCGCCCCCAGCGCGCCGCCGAGGTGCGGACGGCGTTCGGTCCAGTCGAGGCAGGCACGGCAGACCGGACGTCGCGTGGCCGCCACTTTCTGCAGATCGATGCCGTATCCCAGAAGGCACCGCCCTCCGCGCTCCGAGAGCTGGAGCACGTGTTCGCCGACAACTACCCCGCCTCGCCGAAGACTCGCCAGCAGCCGAACCCCAGCTTCCCCCGCCAGGTGGTCGTAGCAGACCCGCGCCGCGCGCAGCGCCTGATCCGCCGTGCCATGGATCACACAGCGCTCTCGTCGGGCCGCCAGGTCGGTCAGCCCTTCAAGGACATCAGCCACCTCGCCGTCCGACAGCTCGAAATACCGGTGCCGGCCGTGTGCCGCGCAGCGAATCAGCCCGGCGTCGCGCAACGTGCGGAGATGTGCGCTCGCGGTCGAAGGCGCGACACCCGCTTCGACGGAGAGTTCGGTTGCGGTCCATGCGCGGCCGTCCATCAAGGCCACGAGCATCCTGGCGCGGGTAGGGTCCGCTACGGCTGACGCGATGCCGGCGAAAGTCTGGGGTGTGTGCATACGTTTCGACGATGAGCGAAGTGTCGACTGACGGCTGTCGGTAGAGTGTGCCAATGGTTTCACAAACCACCGGCGAGCCGGCGGACGCCCTCGCCGCTGTCACTCATCCCGATCCGTACCCGTACTACGCACGTCTCGTCCGGGAGACGCCGGTCACGTTCGATCCGGTCCATCGATTGTGGATCGTCGCCGGCGCCGCGACTGTCGTCGAGGTGTTGTCGCATCCCCTGTG
This sequence comes from Vicinamibacterales bacterium, assembly GCA_035699745.1. Lineage (NCBI taxonomy): Bacteria > Pseudomonadati > Acidobacteriota > Vicinamibacteria > Vicinamibacterales > Vicinamibacterales bacterium. Next base: position 22,601 of record DASSPH010000060.1, on the reverse strand, counting down.
CCGCGTGCGGCCCGCTGAGGAGCCCGTGCCGCGTGCCCTCATTGGCGGTCCGCTGGGTGAGGTGTACGGACGTTTTGCCCGAATGAACGACGGGCCGGCACATGCAGCGCATCGCAACCCCGTCGCCGCTGTCCTCGAGCCGCTCGAGATTGCCACGGTCGAGATCGTCGCCGCCGATTGTGCGCACGCGGTGATGAGCGCACCGACCTGGCGCCCCGACGGCGCCGGCGCCACGCAGGCCGCCTTCGAGATTCCAGTGCGCACGATGGCGGCGCTGCTCGACATCCCGGTCGGCATGCTTCGCGCGGCCACCGACGCCACGCACGCCGTCGTGCGTGCGCTGCGACCGTCCGCATCAGACGCGCAGCGGAGCGCCGGGCACGAGGCCGTGCGGCGGCTGCGCAGCGCGTTGACGACGACGTCGGCCACAGAGCTCGACGCGGCGGCCGAGGGCGCCGCCGTCGGCATTCTGGTGCAGACGTGCGACGCGACCGCTGGCCTGATCGGCAACACGCTTCTCTGTCTGAGCCGCCATCCGAGCGCCCAACGCGCCGTCGTCAGCGAACCCCAATCGCTGCTGCACATCGTGAACGAGGTGGCGCGCTTCGATCCGCCGGTGCAGAATACCCGGCGCTACCTGGCCGAGCCCGCGTCCATCGGGGGCGTCAGGATGGAACGCGGCGCGGTGATCCTCGTGCTGCTCGCGGCAGCCAACCGCGATCCGGCCGCCAACCCCATGCCGAGTACCTTCGACTGGACGCGGCAAGTGTCTGCTCTCTTTACCTTCGGCGTCGGCGCGCACGCCTGCCCAGGCCGGCTGCTGGCGGTCACGATCGCTGCGTCCGCCGTCGGAATGCTGCTGTCCGCCGGTGTCGACGTCCATCGACTCGCACAGGCGTTCGCGTACCAGGCATCCATCAATACTCGTATTCCTCTGTTCGCCCCGTTCGGTGACTGCTGAGCGGCGCCTCCACCAGGGAGCGCAATCATGATCGCTGTGATCTTCGAAGTCGAAATGCCGGACGGGCATCGTCCTGAGTATCTGTCCCTCGCGGCGGACCTGGCGTCAGACCTCGCGCGCGTCGAGGGCTTCATTTCCATCGAGCGATTCGAGAGCATCACTCGGCCCGGCAAGCTGTTGTCCCTGTCGTTCTGGCAGGACGAGGACGCGGTCCGCCGCTGGCGTGGGCTCGAGTCCCATCGCGCGGCGCAGCGCCGAGGGCGAGAGCACGTGTTCAGCGACTATCGCCTTCGCGTCGCCACCGTCGTGCGGGACTACGGCCTCACGCGGCGCGATGAAGCCCCGCAGGACAGCCGCGAGCGCCACGGCTGAGCGCCTTTGCTGCCGGCGGTCAGGCCAGCCGGCGGATCCAATCCCGGATCAGCGCCGCGAAGGGCGCTGCACGGGATGCGACCTCGGCCTCGTTCTCGAAGGTCACGACGCCGCGGTCGTCGGCGAGCCACTCGACGAGCCCTTCCGGGTCCCTCACGTGTCCCCGCAGCTTGACGCCGCGTGCCTTCGCGCCCGCGTGCAATACGACCCAGAGGCGCGTCGCACCGCCCTTCGATCGCAGGTTCATCGTGGCGAAATCATCACGGACTCTGAAGCTCGGTGCATTCCACTTGATGCCCTCTTCGATGTCCGGACTCGCATCGAGGATCACACGCCTGAGGGCGACTACGGCTGGCTTCAATGGATGGTGAAGCGCATCGAGATATCGCGCGACGGCGTCGTCCGCGGATGCGTCCGCGACGGGGCGGCGTGAGGACGTCGATTTCTTCTTCGCAACGGCCATCGTGGCGTGTCACTCCCGGTTGTTGGAATCCACGACAGACTAGCAAGAGTGCCGCGTCGAGGCGTTATCAGAATCTTTCGCCAGCCCGCGCGTGCCCGCGCACGGCGTGGTCGGGGCGCTAGAATCGGCTGGTGCACGAGCCCGCTCACGCATCCATCGGGGTTGGGATTCGCGCTCCGGAGGCGAACGTCGGGCCCTTGCGGCGTACCCTGCTGGACGCCTCGATCGCCCGCGTGGAGGACCTGCGCGGCGCTCCCGCGTCGCAGCGTCCCGGCCCCGGGAGTTACTCTCCCGAGTTCCAGGTCTGCTTCCCCTACACGGGGCTGTTCGTGTGGCACGTCGGCGGCGACGCCGTCGTGGCCGATGCGAATCAGGTGCTGTACGTGACCGGCGGAGAGCCCTTCGCCCTCAGCCAGCCTCGGCCCGGAGTGTACCGCGAACTGATCCTCACGCCGAAGCCGGGCGTACTGGAGGCGCTCACCGGGCGATCGCCGTCTGCAGTGGGCTCGGCGCCGCAGTTCCGGGCCCGTCGCCGTCGAGCCGACGCTGCGCTCCAGCGCCAGTGCCAGGACCTTCGCCGGCGCCTGGCTGAAGGCATCGATCCGCTGACCGCGGACGACCTCGTCGTCTCGCTCCTCGCGGCGGCGCTCGGCACGGACGCGCCGCCAGCCATCGCGGCCCCGTCGACCCGCCGAGTGATCGACAGGGCAAAGGGGTTCCTTGCGGCCCACATGTCTGCGCCGCTGCGACTCAGGGACGTGGCGGTGGCCGTCGGCGTGTCGGCACCGTATCTCACCTCGGCCTTCCGAGCCGTCGAGGGGGTGCCGCTTCACAAGTACCTGACACAGCTGCGACTGGTCCGCGCTCTCGGGGAGCTTCCGCACACGCAGGATCTCGCAGCGCTCGCGCTGGCACTTGGATTCTCCAGCCACAGCCACTTCACGGCGGCTTTCCGGGCTGCGTTCGGTTGCACGCCGTCGGCGTACCGGCAGTCTGGTCGTCGCCGCCGGGAACCACGTCCGGGACGATCGCGGGGGCGACCGTAAAGGTGGCCGGATTCGTCGCCGCGGTGGCCGGGGCCATCGCGACATGGAACGCCGGCCCGGCGTTCGGGCCGCACTGGTACCCCGTCCTCCTCGTGGCGACCGCGCTCCCGTCTGTGTGGCTGGGCGGCCGACTCCATGCGCGGCGTGCGACCGCCAACGGCTAAGATACGGCCGCGGGAGCGTTCATCGCCGACCGAGCTTCGGCGGTGCGGCGGGCTGCCGGTGGATGGTGGATCCTGTGCGTCGCGGCACGATGGTGTTCATGACGCAGCGCATGCCGGGGCCGGCGAACGTGCCTCTGTGGAACGAGCTGCACGCGGCCGTGGATGCCGATCTCGGCTGAGTCGTCGTCAATCTCGATGTTCGTCGAGGCCTCCTCTTCCTGGCCTCAGCGGATGAAATTGAGCCCTTCAGGCAACGGACCGGCGATCGGGAACTCGAAGTAGGGCGCAGGCGCCGGCCGGATCACCACCGCGCCGTCCGTGGCAAAAAATGTCGCGTCGACAAGCAGATACTGCGGCGCGATTGACGCGATGTTGAAGCCATGCGGGTCTGGAGGCACGGACGCATCGCCGAGACGCGCGAGGTCATGGCGATAGTACATCGTCCGCTCCGCCAGATCGGCGGCTCGGACAATGGCCGTGGTCGTCGGGTTCGGGGCGGTCTGGTCGCCCTTGAATATTATGTAGAGGACGTTCTTGGCAGCCGCGTCCCCCAGCGGGGCTTTCCGAAGGTGCGGCGCATAGGCGACCGGGCTTCCCGCCTGCGACACCCACTCGTAGCGCTCGAGACTCTCCTGAATCGCCATGGCTCCGGTGACGCTGTTGCGTACCGGCGATTGAACCACGCGTACTGCGGGCATCGCCTCGTCGAGCTCAACGCTCATCTCGATCTGATTGCGGAGCGGGAAGTTCTCGTGGAAGAACGGGGGCTGGACCGCGACGCCGTCGATCGATGTGACACCCGGCGAGTTGACCAGCGACGGCAGCCGCGCCTCCAGGATCGCGCCGGCGGCCGCCCGTTGACTTCCTCGCTGCGGAAACCACACCGGGTCGGCTGGCGACTTGAGCACCGCCGCGCGTATATTCGGCTCGATTCCCAGGAACACCGTTCCGTAGCCGCCGCTCCACGAGCCTCCGTCATAGTAGATGCGCGAGGGGTTCAGTTCAGGGTGTCCGTCGCCATCGACGTCCAGCCCCGTCTCGATGACGCGAACCAGCTGCATCAGGTCGACAGCCGTCTGTCGAAACGCATCGGAGTACAGCACGATGCTGCGAGGCCGGCCGGGGACGGCACCCTCGTTCACCGCGATGATGCCGTCGCCAGACTGATCGACGCCACGACCGCCGGCGTTGAACGTGACTGATGCGCCCGCTGTCGTGATGACTCTCAGCGTGCCCTGACTGCCAAAACCGGCGCCGACGGCGTTCGTCGTGACGCTGGCGATGCCCTGCGCCGCCAGCGCGCTCAGGAGGGCCATCGACCATGGCGCGTTTGGTGCCAGCAGGTTCTTGCTGCCGCGGATACCGTGACCGACGATGGCGACCGGCCAGCCGTCTGTCGGCATCGCGCCGGACGGCAGAAACAGGTTGAAGTAAACCTCATTGGTTGCCCTGACGAGTGGCTCGCCGTCGCGCGTCGCCACTGGCGGGATGTAGTACTCATCAGGGACCCGATAATCGGGTGACAGGTATTTGCCGAAGGCGATGGTCCCGACCGCGCCGGTCTTGATGGGAGAGAGGTCAATCGGCAGGGGTGAGAGGGGGCCAGTGGTGCGCATCTGGCGGTTCCATGTGACGCTCGCGATTCCACTTGCGCTGAACACGCTCCGCTCACCATTCGGTCCCAGCAGGAAGTCGGCCGGATTGGGCGTCGAGCTGCGGATCTGGTCCCGGATCTTCTCCAGGACTGCCGTCGCGCTCCGGGTCGTGAACACGCTGGCGGCCACGACCTGTCCTTTCGGGACGATCCGGCGGGTGTCGAGGCCGGTCAGGACGCTGCGAAGAAGCGCGCGGTAGGCATCCAGATCCGGATCACCGGTCGATGCGGTGATCTCGTCGTCCACGAAGGTGAGGAACTCCCTGGCCGCTTTGATCGTCCGGCCGTCCGGGGCGCGCACTCCTTTAGTGACCACCAGCCCGTACCGCGTGTGTTGATCGAGCAGTTCGTCGGACTCGACGTGCAGCGTCTCCGTCAGCTCGTCCCACACGACCTGATTGATGCCGACGCGAGTCCCCCACGCCGAGCCCTCGGCATCCGGCAACGTACTGCCCAGGCTGAGCAGGAACATGGTTTCGCTGTTGACCGTGTTCGGATCGATCGGGCCGCTGAACGGAATGGACAGCCGCGGCTGGAGGTTGAAGCCGTCCAGCTGGTTGATCACGTCGAGATCCTCACACTCGGAGATGGAGTCCGCGCAGTCATCCGGCGGCGGGAGCGAGACGCGTCGGCCCGTATTCTGGGCCTGGTCGGCTACCGTGAACCGATCGCTGGGGAATGGACCGTCGGCCGGCGAATGCAGGCCGAATCGCGCGACGACTTCCGGCTCCCGACCGGCGATCGAGGGACCGAGCAGGACGGCGACGGTCATCGCGAAGGCAACGGATGTATGACGGGTCATGGCAGTCCTCACTGGGAGCGCTGGCGGGCGACGCCGGGGACCGGGCGGCTCGCTGCGCCATCTCCAGGATGCTCGTGTGACACGCAAAAGGAAATGAACGGCGCCTTGACTCGTCCTTGAATTCTGCCTACCGCACATCCCATTGAGTACATGGAGTTTGCCGGGCGATTGATCGTTTCATGGCAATCGTTTAGCCTCCGGACGAGCAGTTGGAGCCATCGACGGTGTCCAGGATCGTTCGATTCGGCAACTTCGAGGTGGACCTCGCCGGCGGGCAGCTTCACAAGCGGGGAGTGCGGATCGGGCTGCGCGAGAAGTCCTTTCAAGTCCTGGCGCTGCTTCTGGAGCGGCCCGGTGAAGTCGTCACGCGCGAGGAACTGCGGCGCCGTCTGTGGCCGTCAGACGTCTTCGTGGACTTCGACAACAACCTGAATACGTCGGTGGCGCGCCTGCGCGAAGCGCTCGGCGACCAGGCGGAGCATCCGCGGTTCGTCGAGACGCTGCCCAGGCACGGCTACCGCTTCATCGCCGCAGTTACCGAGCGCTTGCCCGCAAGCGGCGCCCCGGCGGCGGCGCCCAGGATCGTCGTGCTTCCGTTCCTCAATCTGAGCGGCGATCCCGCGCAGGAGTATTTCAGCGATGCGATGACCGACGAGATCATCACCGAGCTCGCGGGCCTGGCGCCGGACGCGTTGAACGTGATCGCGCGGACGACCGCGATGCGCTACAAGGGCAGCCGCAAGGACGTGACTCGAATCGCCCGCGAACTCGGCGTCGAGTACGTCGTCGAAGGCGGCGTGCGGCGGGCCGAAGATCGGATTGCGCTGAACGTTCAGCTCGTGCGCGCGAGCGACCGGATGCACGTGTTCGCCAAGCGGTACCAGGCGGCGGCATTGACGGACATCTTCAGGATGCAGAGCTGCGCGGCCCGCGACATCGCCGCGAATATCGGCAGCGAGCACATCGCAGGAACGATGCGGGCGACTGACAACGCCGGGGCGATGGGCCGACGGCCACGCACGCACAACCCGGCCGCGTACGATGAATACCTGCGGGGCAGATCCCAGATGGCGCGTGTCACTCCTGACGCATTCGCTCGCGGGCGGCGGCACCTCGAGGCAGCGGTTTCCCTGGATCCCGGCTTTGCGCTCGCCTACGACGGACTCGCGGAACTCTACTGGTATCTCGCGTACTTCGGTTTCATGCCACCGCGTGAGGCCTTCTCGACAGGCGTCCTCTACGCGATCCGGACCCTGGAAATCGACAACTCGCTCGGCGAAACACACGCGCTGCTCGGTCTGTATCACAAGCTGTCCTACGACTGGCCCGAGGTCGAGAGGGAAATGGCTCGCGCCCTGGAGTTGAGTCCCACGTCGCCGGTGGTCAGGGAGCGCTACGCGTTCAACTTCCTCATGCCGCACGCGCGCCACGAAGAAGCGGCGGCGGAGCTCGAGCTGGCGCTCGCCTGGGACCCGCAGTCCGTCGCGATCCGCAGTCAGCTCACGGTGGTGCTGGCGCTGGGACGCCACTATCAGCGCGCCGTGGACGAGGCGCGAGGCATCCTCGATATCGAGCCCCAGGCGTATTGGGGGCATGCCTTGCTCGGAGGCTGTCTGCGGGATCAGGGGCTGTTCGACGAAGCAATCGCCGCCTACCGGACGGCACTCGAGCTGTCCGGCGGCGCGTCATCCATGATGGGATGGCTCGGCCTGTGTCTTGCCCTTGCGGGGCACACCAGCGAGGCGCGCACGATGCTCGACCAGCTGGCCGAACGGGCGGCACAGTCGTACGTGCCGCCGACGAGCCTGGCGTGGATCCATCTCGGTCTGGGTGAGATCGACAGCGCCTTCGAATGGCTCGATCGCGCGGTCGAGGGCCGCGATCAGTTCATGATGCCGATCAAGGGGTATTCGTTCTTCGATCCGATTCGGTCCGATCCTCGTTTTGCGGCGCTGTTGCGCAGCATGCGTCTCGACGGCTGATGCTCCCGCTGGCGCGCCGCGCCGCCTCGATGGGAACACTGACACGGAGCGTGGCCCCGGTTCGACGATGATAATGTTGCGTCACCTGAGAGGCGGCTCTTGATATGAAACCTGCCCTCGTCACCGTGAGTGTGCTGGCGACGACCTTGCTCGTTGGCTATTCAGCCGCGCAAGCTCTGATGCGCGCCCAGTTGACCCAGGACGTCGTGCCGCCCGGCACCGTCAGGTATCGGACGATGCTCGACATGACCTTTCCGGAGTTCGAAGCGGCGGCCAAGACCACCGATATCGTGCTCGTGCCGATCGGTGCCATCGAAGAACACAGCTCACACCTGCCTCTTGGCACCGATGCGATGAACGCCACCGCGCAGGTCTTCCACGTACAGCAGTACTTACGTACCGCCGGAGTGGAAACGATCATTGGCCCGCCGTTGAACATCGGGATCACGAACGAGGCCGGCGACTGGGCGCGCGACGGCACGTACGCCTATCCCGGAAGCCTGACCATCGGCAAGAGCACGTTCGTCGCTCTGTACGTGGACGTGCTGCGTTCGCTCCGCGACAATGGCCTGCGCCGCGCCTTTCTGTATGTCGGCCACCTCGGCACTCGACACGTCGAAGCTGTCGTGCAGATTGTCGAAGAGGGGAACCGCCGGATCGACGGGATGATCGTGTACGCGACGATCGACAGCGAGATGCTGGAGCGCATGAAGCTGGCGCCGAGCGCACACATCCTGTCGGTTGAGAAGGGCCGCAACTTCGAGATGCTGGCGCGGCTGCTCGGCCAGGGAAGCGAGCTGCCGCGAACCACGCACGCCGACGGCGCGGAGACGAGTTGGACCTTGTACTTCTATCCCCACGTCGTCCGACCCGGCTACGAGCGATTCCCCCAATCCCCGTCGTCGCGCTTTCTCGAGGTCTTGTCCTCCGGCGACCGAGCCAGGAACCCGAGCGGTAGCGGCGGGTTTCCATTCGACAAGGCGTCGGCTGACGTCGGCAAGCAGATCGTCGACTACAAGACGGCCCGTATCGGCGCGGCCATCGCTCGCGCGTTGAAGGCTGCTTCGTCAGGACGACAAGAGTAACCAGGTCCGGCACGCCTCCGCGGGCCGCAGGTTGCGCGATCCTGCGCATGGGGCATCCGCGAGGACGACGTGCTACGCGATGCCTGCATCAGGAGACGCCGCAGTCTCCGGCGCCACTGCTTCGACGCTCGCGCCGGGTGTCCGATTGCGGGCGCCTGTCGCGACGAGGCTCGTCAGCAGCGTGACGAGCTCCTCGGGTTGCACGGGTTTGACCAGGTGGTGATCGAATCCCGCTTCGCTGGTGGCGGCGCGATCGCCGGTTTGGCCGTATCCGGTGAGCGCGACGAGAGGGACACCGGCATGCCGCGAATTCGCTCGAATGCGCCGGGCGACTTCGAGCCCGTCGATGCCCGGAAGGCCCACGTCGAGGAGCACGACATCCGGGGACACCTGGTCGATCAGCCGCAGAGCCCCCAAGCCATCCGCCGCACCATGGCAGGCGAAGCCTTCCTGCGTCAACATGGCGCAGAGCATCTCGCGGCTGTCGGCACTGTCCTCAACGACGAGCACGGTGATCCCTGCCGGGACGGCCGATGAGGACACGGGGTCCTGGGGCCGTGCGGGCTCGGACAGAGTGCTCAACGGCAGCCGCACGGTAAACTCACTGCCGGTGCCGTCGCCATCGCTGTGAGCCGCGACGGTCCCACCGTGCATCTCGACGAGCGCCCGCACGAGCGTGAGGCCCACGCCCAGTCCGCCGTTCGAACGATCCAGCGTGTGTCGCGCCTGGACAAAGAGGTCGAATATGGAGTCGAGCATCTGACGCGAGATCCCGACGCCGTTGTCCTTCACCCGGATCACGGCGCCGCTCATCTCACGTCGCACCTTCAGCGAGACGTCGCCGCCGCGGGGTGTGTATTTTGCGGAGTTGTTGAGCAAGTTCATCTGAATCTGTTGCAGACGGGCGGCGTCGCCATGGACCCACACCGGCTCGGGATCGAGATCCACGGTGAAGTGCACGCCTTTGTCCTCCATGTGCGGCCGAACGGCGTCGGCCGCTTCCGCCGCGATCAGGCGCAGATCGACGACGCGCCGGCGCAGCTCGATCTTGTTCTGTGTGACGCGGCTCACCTCCAGCAGATCGTCGAGCAGACGTGCCATCTGACGCGACTGCCGCTCCAGCACGCTGACCGTCTTCTGCTGGACGCCGCTCTCGGGCGCGGCACTCTTGAGCATCGAGGTGGCGGTGACGACTGCCCCGAGCGGGTTGCGGAGCTCGTGCGACAGCATCGCCAGGAACTGGTCGCGGCGGCGCACTTCCTCGTCGATCTTGACTCGTGCCCGCACTTGTTCCGTGACGTCACGGAAGATGGCAATCACGCCGACAATTGCGTTGTCGCGATCGACCAGCGGAAGCCGTGAGACCATGTCCCAGGCTTCGCTGCCGTCGGCGGTCGTCCGCGCTTCGAGCCGGTAGTGCAGGGGGTCGCCGGACCGGAGCACGGCCTCGTCCTCGCGGTGCAGTGCCATCGCCGTCTGCTGATCGGTGAGGTCGAAGGCCGTCTTGCCGATGGCATCTGCCGGATTGGCGACGCCGAGACGGGTCGCCATGGCGTGGTTGAACCGGATGAAGCGCCCGCGGACGTCCTTGAAGTAGATCGCGTCGGGGACGCTGCGCAGCAGGCTGTTCAGCAGGTAGCGCTCGTGGAACAGCGCGTCCTCGGCGGCCTTGAGCCCGCTCACATCGATCAGCGTGAGCACCACCCCGTCGGCGACGCCCTTCGCCCGGTACGGCAGCAGGCGCAGGAAGAAGGACTTGCCGTGGGGATCGAAGAGATCGCGCTCGATCGGCCGTGCGGTCGTGACCACGCGCCTGAGATCCGTCACCAGGTCGGGGTAGTGCATCTTGTGCGCGAACGTCTCGATGGAACGGCCGATGTCATGCGGGAGCAGGCCGAACGTTTCCGCGACCTGGGGCGTGAACTTCCGAATGCGCAGCTGGCCGTCGAGAAAGATGGTTCCGATCTCAGTGCTGGCCAGGAGGTTGTCGAGGTCGTTGGTCACCTCGGTCAGCTCGGCGATCTTCTTCTGGTACTCGGCGTTGACCGTGTAGAGCTCCTCGTTCACGCTTTGGAGCTCCTCGTTCGTGCTCTGAAGCTCTTCGTTCGCGGACTGCAGCTCTTCGTTCGACGCCTGCAGCTCCTCGTTGGCCGCCTCGTGCTGTTCGATCGCCGCCTGCAGGCTTTCCTTCGTCGTCCCGAGTTCGGCTTCGAGTGCCGCGAGCTGCTGCTGTGAGACGTGCTCGACGTCGATTTGAATCGGAGCCGCAGGGGCGGGCCGAGCCATCGGCTCGTACGATTCGAACGAGACGACGAGGTGGCGCATGCTCGTCGAACGCGCCGCAATCGGCCGGATGGTGACGCGATAGATCTCGTCGTCGGCATGGGCGCGGACGCCGTTGAAGATGACGGGGGCGCGCTCTGCCAAGGCGCGTTTGATCCCGCCGGCCAGGATCATCTTCAGGTCGGCCTCGACCAGATCCTGGACGTCGAGACTCTGCCGCCCGTCGCGCACCCGAAGAAACCGTGCCGCGCCGCCCAGGACGTGCACCAGCTCGCCGCGATCGCTGACGATCAGGCTCGGCGGCATCGTTTCTTCCAGCAGCGCGTCGTACACCGAGAGCAACTGTCCGAGCGAGTGCCTGGCGGCCGGCAGAACGGGCACAACCGAGCGACTGTCCATCGACATGGTCGGTCGCTTCCGTATATCGACCGGCGTTCGCACTTCCCCGGCCTTCCGGTACACCTGCCAGTGTTTGTCGACGATGTCGAACCCGTCGGCCACCGGTCCGAGGGTTTCCGACGGACCGAGCACGAGCACGCCGCCCTGAGTCAGTGCGAAGTGGAACAGCGAGAGGATGCGCTGCTGCACGGACGGCTGCAGGTAGATGAGCAGGTTCCGGCAGGTGACGAGATCGAGCCTCGTAAACGGCGCGTCGCTGATGACGTTGTGCTGCGCGAAGACGATCATCTGGCGCAGCTCGGGCACCACCTGGTAGGTATTGCCGCTCTGAATGAAATAGCGGGACAGCCGCTCCGGCGAGACGTTCGAGACGGCGTCCTCCTCGTACGCGGCGATCGCCGCCCGCTCGAGCGAGCCCCGGTGCACGTCGGTGGCGAAGATCTTGACCGGCCGTTCGCCGTGGATGGCCATCAGGTCCTGCAGCACGATGGCGAGCGAATAGGCTTCTTCGCCGGTGGCACACCCGGCGACCCACAGACGCACGGGCGTCGTGCGGGGCTCTCGCGTCAAGAGATCCGGAAGGATCCGCTGTTCCAGGAGATCGAACGCGTCCGGATCGCGAAAGAACCGGGTCACACCGATCAGTAGATCCCGGTACAGCGCGTCGAGTTCGTCGCGCTCCGAACGCAGACGCGCCAGGTATTCGTCGATGTTCTGCGAGTGCGCGAGCGCCAGCCGCCGCTCGATCCGTCTGGTGACCGTGCTCGGCTTGTAGTGATTGAAGTCGATGCCGAACTCGGTTTCGAGGACCCGATACAATCCGTCGACGCCGCGCGGCGGCGGCGGCTCCTGCTCGGGAACCTCCGGCACGGCCGCGGAATGCTGCCGCGCATGATCGAGCAGCACCCGCGGCATGTCCTCCGGCGGCAGCGTATGGTGGACCACCCCCGTGTCAATGGTCGATCGGGGCATGCCGTCGAATTGCGCGCTCTCGAGATCCTGCGCGATGACCAGTCCGCCCGCTTCGCGGACGTGGCGCACACCGCGCGAGCCGTCGCTGCCGCCACCGGAGAACACGATCGCGACGGCCTCCGACCCGCGGTCCTGCGCGAGCGATCGGAAGAACATGTCGATCGGCAGCGTCAGCTCCTGCTGCCGATCCCGCTCGCTCAGGAGCAGGCGACCACCGGAGATGATCATCTCCTTCTTCGCGGGGATCAGATAGACGTGGTCAGCCTCCACACGCATGCCGTCCTCCACGAGGTGGATCGGCAGCAACGTGTGCCGGGCCAGCAGTTCGTCCATCAGACTTTTGAAGTCAGGGGACAGGTGCTGAACGATGACGAACGCCATCCCTGTCGCTTTCGGCAGGTTGTCGAAGAAGCGGACGAGCGGATCGAGGCCGCCAGCGGACGCGCCGATCCCGACGACGAATCGGGGGGCGCCGCCCGACGTCTCGGTCACTACGGACGCCGGTCCCACCATCTCTTCGCTACCGTGCATCGCCTCATCTGACATCGCGGACGCCCCCCGGGAAAGTGTGGTCTCTGAGTGCCGGCGAGCAAACCGTATGCCCGCATGAGGTTCGCCGACACGGAGGGCCATCAAATGCGCGAACGCGGTCAACCGCTATATCTGTAGGACGGCCACACAGTTAGTGAAAATCTGACGGAATGGCGCGACGCACGATGACGGCGACGGGGCAGCGCCGCCCAGGGTCAGACCGTGACGAAAAGGTCGTCTTCGGGGACCGGGGGCGTCAGGCTGGGCCCTGCGGATCGCCGGACCGGCGGCTGACCGCTTGAAGGACCAGGTGTGCGATCTCGTCGGGCCTCACAGGCTTGGTCAGCACATCGGTGAAGAGCTCGCTGAGTGGCCCATCGTAGAACCCGGCATTCGCCGTGTACGCGAACACTTCGATCGTCCGTGTCACCGGACTCGCCTTGAGCAATCGGGCGGCCTCAATGCCGTTCAGGACCGGCATGTTGATGTCCATCACAATCGCCGAAGGCGAGGTGCAGTGTGCCGCGATGATGGCCTCGAGTCCGTTGTTGGCTGTCCTCACGCGGAGGCCATAGGCATCGAGAATTGCCGCCGCGAGTTCGCGACTGTCGTCGGAGTCGTCGACCACAAGCACGCGGTGCGTGGCATCTGGCGTTCCGTTACCCTCGGTACTGCCGTCGAATTTCGCGATCAACTGGTGCAGCATCCGTCGATGCTCCCGCGCCGCCGCGCACAGGGCATGGACCGTGAGGACCGGGCCGGCGGGCGCGATCCCCGCCGCCGCCGCGGCATTCGCTGCAGTTGTTCCATCGGCAACAGGATCCGGGGATGCAACAGCAATCTGACTCAGGACCGCGGCTTCGGCGGCGCTGATCAACTCCGTCAATCGCTGCTCGTGCTCCCGCGCGTGCTCCGCAAGCTTTCCCAGCCCGGCGATCAGATCTGCCAACCCTGACATGTCAAACGCGTGAGGCATAGGGGTATCCCTGGGGGATGGAATGCGGCGACGACCGTCGGACGGTGGGACTACGTCTGCCGGCACCACATCGCCAGCTGCGGTCGCATGTTCGACCGACCCTGCCCACCCTTCGGCGATGAGGCCGAGCGCGTCGCGATCGGGGAGATCCACGACGTCGCCGACCGCGCGATTCCGCAGATCAATTCCGTTGATCCATTCTGCTGATCCATTCTGCGAGTTTCCGTGTGAGACGCACCAGCACGAGAACCTCCGAAACCCGCGCGCGACCTCGCGCCACTACGACGACCGGAGAGTAGCACGCGGCTCGCAAATCCCAGCGGGGCAGTTAGATACGGACGATCTGTATGAAAACTACACGTTCTGTGGAAGCTGGACAGACTGGGTCGTTACGGCTGTGCCTCGATGCGACCGATCTTGCAGAGGCCACCAGACGGAGGCGCGTTGACGACCACGCGTGCGACAAACCGGGTACTGATGGAACTGGCGAGGGCCGACCGTATCGTTCTTGGCCAGCTTCTCGAGCAGATGGAACCGTTCGCGCTGCAGCGTGGCGCGGTGCTGGGCGGTCCACGCGTCGCGTCCGAGTCGGTGTACTTCGTCGAATCCGGGATCGTGTCGCTGGTCGCGGCCGCTCGCAACGGGAACTCCGTCGAGGTCGCACTCATCGGCAAGGAGGGTGTCGCGGGTATCGCCGATGCGCTTGGCAACCAGCCGCTGCCGTACGGTCTCGTCGTCCAGCTGCCGGGGTTGGCCTACCGCGCTTCGAACGACCTGATTCGCGAGCACATCTTCTCGTGCAGTGCGCTGCACGACCTGCTGATGGACTACTCCCAACGCATGATGCACCAGCTGGCGCAGTCCGCACTGTGCAATCGGTTCCATACGTCCGTCCAGCGTTTGGCGCGCTGGCTTCTCTTGACGGCTGAACGAGCGGACACGAATCGATTCGAGCTGACGCACGAGTTCGTCGCACAGATGGTGGGGGCACCGAGACCGGTCGTGAGTGAGTCCGCGGCAACCCTTCGGAAGAACGGCACGATCGACTATCGACGCGGCGTGCTGACGATTCGCAATTCCAAGAAGCTTCGGAGGTTCTCGTGCGAATGTTTCGAGACGATATCGCGCTCCGCGAACGGGCCTCCGTCGAGCACGCGGACCGGCCCGAACGGCTCCCGCGGCGCGCGGCGTCGCAGTGAACGCTGACGACAGGTCAGCGCCGTCCATTTCAACGATCGCGCAACGTCACCACACACCAGCTCATCCCGAAGTGACACCGAGCTGGTCCTGAAACCCAAGATCAGAGACGTCAGTCATTCCACACCACCCGACCGCTTCGGACCACCTCCGTCAACTCTGCGGTGAGCTGTTCGACCATCTCTGGACGGCCGTGATACGCCGCTGGCGTGTTGTGCAGCAGAACGACCTGCCATGTGCCGTCCTTGTCGACGAAGAGGACGCTCTGGATCGCGTTCACCGCCGGATTGAGCGCTGACTGCCCGGACGGCACCATCCCGACAACGGACCGGAGCAGCGCGACGTCCGGCCGAAGCAGCCGAACCTCGCGCACCTTCGCCACATACGAGGCCGTTTGATGGTGCGCGAAGATCGACGCGAGCGTGGAGGAAATCTCCGCCCGTCCATTCATGGGCGAGCCATCGAAGCCGACGGCGTTGCCATCCGCCGCGAAGAGTGCCGCGAATTCGTCGGCGCGCCGCCTGTTCCACGCGTCGAGAAGACGTTGGTAGGCCGCGATCACGGTCGTCATGTTGTTGCTTTTCGTCGGTCCCACTGATCCTCCTGCTCTTCGCGCACAGCCATGCTCACTCGCCGCGGGGAATCGTACTCCGGTCAGCGGCGACCTCCCGGCTCCCGACAACTCGTTCAGTGGCCCGCGGCGTCAGTCACTTCAGTCCGGCGACACCGTCGTCACCGGCGCGATGAAGCGGAACCCGCGCTTCACAAGAGTCTCGATATAGCGCGGCGCCGCTCGCTGATCGCCGATGGCGGCCCTGATCTGCTTCATGCAGGAGTTCAGGCCGTATTCGAAGTGGACGAACGTGTCCTCGGTCCAGATAGCCTGCTGAAGCTCCGCGCGGCTGACCAGACAGCCGCGTCGCAGCATCAGGTGTTCGAGTGCCCGGGCGGGCTGCGGACGCAGTCGCACGCAAAACCCATCCCTGACCACTTCGCCAGTCGAAGCGTCGAACTCCAACAAGTCGGATCGATATCCGAACCGATAGAGCGCCATCCCATTACGTCTCCCACGCCAGCGGCCGATTCCACGGCGTGCGCTCAGGATGCCCTCAAGGCGGGTCTGGAGTCCTCAAGACTTCCAGCGGAAACCCTCAGGTTTCCGCAAATTCTCAGCGGACGCTCCGACTGAGCTCTGACGTCCAGTTGAGCACGAGGTTCGAGCGCGTGACGGGGACGATCCCGGCCGTGCGCCTCAGCCACACGAACTGGTCGGCGTTCCCCCTGAACGAGACGATGTCGGGATTCGTGAAGAACGACGCGGCATCACTAACGACCAGGTGAGCGTTCTGCCGCTGAACCGCGACCCGCTTGATTGTGGTGCCGCCCAGGAAGAACAACTCGCGGCCGTCCGCAGACCAGGACGGCCAGGTCCCGCCCGCGACCGACACCTGCGTGCGTGCCCCTGTCTGGACGTTGGCGACCTCGATCTCGAACGCTCCGGTCGCGCGGGATTCATACGCGACGTAGTTGCCGTCCGGTGACAAGGCCGGAAGCAGATCCGGCCCGGCTGTCGCGATGATGGGGCGGCGGTGCCCGGTCGATCGATCCCACAGCCAGATATCGGCAGACGTTGCCGGATGCTGTTCGGTGTACGCGAGCCAGCGTCCGTCGGCCGACCACGAGCCAGGCGCGCTCGACAGCGGACTCTCGAAAAGGACGCGTGCCGCGTCGCCCGACTCGACCGCCACCATGTAGATAGTTGCCACGCCGGTGCGGTTCCACGAGAACGCAATCGTGCGGCAGTCGGGGGACCACACGGGTTCGGACGCGGCCCCCTCGCGGGTGATCTGGGTCATCGCCGCGCGATCGAGAGAGCCCCACCACAATTCGGTCTGGCCTCGAGCAAAGAGCGTGGCGGCCAGTCGATTGCCGCACGCGGAGACATAGCGGAAATCATGCGCTGGAACGGGAAGATCTGTCGCGACGCCACGGCTGTCGAGACGCGCGAGCGTCCGTTGCCCGCGCTCTGGGATGTCGTCGATGTACAGCAGCGATCCGCTGGGCGACATCGTGAATTGCGCGGCGCCGGTCGTACCCGTCATCACCGCTGGGATCAGACGCGTGGGCGTTGCCATCGCCCGCGCTGCGGAAGCATCGATGCTCACGGCATACAGGTCGCCGTCACGTACGAAGAGAACGTGTCCATCCGGTGCGTAGCGCCCGAACGTCGCCGGCTCGGCGACGACGCGTTCGGCGCCGGAGGCCAGCGAGACCGCCACGACCGCCGCATCGTCGGTCGACGACCGCCACCGGGTGGCGAGGATCGTTTCGTTGTCGAGTCGATCGGGCCAGCGATACGTGACGCCCGGGCGCGTCACGGCAAGCGGTTGCCCGCCCGATGCGGGAACGCGCATCAGCGGCCCTCGCCAATTCGGCACGAACACGATCTCGTCGGCCGACACCCACGCCCCTCCGACGCCTGGCTCCGTCGCGCACAAGACCTGTGGAGCGGCACGCTCGCTGGCGCTGGTCCTCACTTTCTTGAGCTGGCCATCGGCGAAAAACGCGACCCACGCGCCATCCGGTGAGAAGAACGGACCATGCGCGCCCTCGGTGCCGGGGAGCGGGACGGCGTCGAACCGGTTCATCTCTCGCAGGAACAATCGAGTCTTCGCCGACCCGCCGCCCACATAGACCAGGCGCTGCCCGTCAGGCGAGAGCGCGACGATGGGATGCGCGTTGAGGCTGGGAATGGGAGCTTGGTCGAGAGGGAATGCGACATTGACGCGGATCGCCTGGCCGGGCTGAGAGGGCCGGCGTGCGGTCCAGGACCACACACCTGTGAACGCCACCAGTACGGCTACTGTCCCAATACTCGAGACGATCATCCAGCGCGATCGTGCGCCGCTCGCCATCGTCGCCGGGACCGATTCCTGTGCGGCGTCGATCGGGGTGCGCGGGCGCAGAACTTCCGGTTGCAGTGATGATGGCGGCGGCGGCTCGGTGGCGATGGTGGCGACGAAGCGGTATCCGCGCCGGTGAACCGTCTGGATGAAGGTGGGCTTCTGCGGATCGTCGCCGAGCGCCTGGCGGATGAGGCCGATCGCCTCGGTGAGCGACGTCTCGCTGACGTGCGCGTCCTTCCACGCGACGTCCATCAGCGACTGTTTGGAGACGATGCGGCCGGACCGCTCGACGAGATGCTGCAGGATCGCCAACGCGCGCGGCGGCAGCCGAACGTCGGCGCCCTCCTGCGTCAACAGACCGTCAGAAAGGTCGAGCCGGAACGGCCCGAAATAGACGACCGATCGTGTGTTGGGATGAAACGCCAGCGTCCGCGGCGGATCGGGCTCCTGCATCGGGCCGATTGTACTGACCGCGGGGCATTTCCTCTCGTGCAAAGACATCACGCACGAAAAGTCAGGAAGAAGTCAGGCAGCGATCATCGCCCGCATCCCGCGGTCGTGTTCTGCTTGTTTCCTGCCTGTTTCCGCCGCGGCCCGTCCGCGGCTTTGTTGGGGAGGATACACATGCGACGCACGAATTTTTGCCTGGCGCTGGCGGCGGCCGTCGGACTGGCGGTCACCGCCAGGGCGCAGGAACCCACGGATCAAAAGTGCAAGACAGTCCACGCAGATCTCGTCGAGAATCGATCGGAGATCTGCAAGCCAGGCGACACTGCGCCCTGCTTCCTCGGCGAGGTGGACGGCAATCACGGTTTGCGCGGCACGACGTATTTCAAAGGAGAGGCGAGCGCCCTGTTCCCGAGCGGCGCGCCCACCTTCAGGAGCTACGTGGGCAACTTCGAGTACACCACCGCGACCGGCACACTCACGATGCGCGAGATGGGCCTCTCGGAACCATCGGCGGTCTCGACTCCCGACGGCGGCCCCGTCAACGCGTATCAGCGGATCGTGAGCGGCACCGGCGAATTCGAAGGAGCGACGGGGTTCCTGTTCGTGAGTGGTTTCAACCGCAGCGGCCACATCCTGACCGCTGTTCACGGCACGATCTGCACGGTTCGTTAGGACGAGAACAGCGACAGGCGCAATATTCCTGCCGCGCAGGCGCTGCGGCACCGGCCGCTCGACGAGGGCGGCCGGTGACGCGGATGGAGAGGACAATCCTCAGCATGGCCCGGCACTCCTCGGATGTCGCTCTGCTGCCTGCACGTCGTGCTGAAGGTCCGGCGCCACGACAACGGCGTCGTCTACCATCCACGAGATGACGGGACGCGGCAGCCAGACGGCTGAAGTCATGGCGTTGTTTCGGGCGCTCGAAACGCTCGAGTCGTCGCGCGATCCGCTGTTCGCTGATCCGTACGCCGAACGCTTTCTTCGGCCGGCCGGACGTCTCCTGCTGCTACTGGCCCGACTGAAGCCGATCCATCGTCACATCGTTCGCGTCATCGATCGCAAATGGCCCGGAGCACGGACGTCAGCCGTTGCGCGCACCCGATTGGTCGACGATCTGCTGCGCGACGCGCTGAATAACGGGGTGCATCAAGTACTCATCCTCGGCGCCGGATTTGATGCCCGCGCCTACCGTATACCTGGAATCGCCACGGCTCATGTCTTCGAGGTTGATCATCCACTGACTCAGGCGCTCAAGATTCGCCTGATCAGCCGCGCGAACGTTCAGTCGGGAGCGGTTACTCACGCGCCAATCGATTTCACCAGCCAGACGGTCGACGATGTGCTTCGAGGATCGGACTTCGATATCAACGTTCGGTCGTTCGTACTATGGGAGGGTGTCACAAACTACCTGACGGAAGCCGCTGTCAATGCCACGCTGCGCGCGATTGCCGCGTTGGTGCCAGCAGAGAGCGAACTGTTTTTCACCTACGTTCATCACGGGATCCTTGATGGGTCTTTGCAGTGCGACGGCGCGGCCGAAATTCTGGAGCGCGTGCGGCAAGCCGGTGAGCCGTGGACGTGCGGGTTCGACCCCTCCGAGATGCCGGCATATCTCCTGGCACGTGGCTTCACCTTGGTCGAGGACTTGTCGGCCGACGAGTATCGAGCGCGCTATTTCGGCGATGCCGCGCGCGCGATGAAGGGATATTCGTTCTATCGCGCCGTCGTGGCGCGAAGATCCGAATCGCATTGTTCCGACGTGGGCAATGTCAAGCGCTCGGAGTTTGTGGATCGGTGAAGAACGATTCCAACGCGCTCAGCAGGAGTGTCTGTCATGCCCGAGCCTGTCATCCCCGACATCAGCCCCCAACAGCTCCGCGCGTTCGCACGAGACGGTTACATCGTCGTATCTCAGGTCGTATCATCCGGCCTGATTGACGCGGCCCGGCGGGCCATCGCCGATCGTGCCGCGCACGATCCGCCGCGCGCAGGCCATCGTGGACCTCTGTTCGACTTTGTCGTCGGCGAGCTGCCCCGCGATCTGGCGGGGCCGCTGTTCGACTGCGCCACACTGGCACTCGCCGAGTCATTGATCGCACCGGCGTCGTTCGAGAGGCCCGATCACGTCCAGGTCTCACTGAATATTCCTCCGTGGCCGCATGAGCCGGGCGGCCCCCACATCGACGGTCTCACGCCACCAGAGCCGGATGGACGTCCGGGAACATTCACCATGTTGGCTGGTATCTTCCTGACGGACCAGAGCCGCGAGAACGCAGGAAATCTGTGGGTCTGGCCTGGATCGCATCTGGCGGCTGCAGATTACCTGCGGCATCAGGGGCCGGATGCGCTCCTGTCGTGCGTGCCATATCCGCCAGTCGAGCTCGGGCAACCGAGGCAGGTGACAGCACGGCCCGGCGACGTGCTGTTCGCGCATTACCTTCTCGGACACAACATCGGCGGCAACATCAGTGAGGTACGGCGGGAGGTCCTGTATTTCCGCTTGAGGCGAACCGATCATCGCGCGCGCTGGCGTCAAGTCGTGCAGGAGCCCCTGCTCGAGTTCGAGCCCGTGCGCGCCGCACTCGATGGACAATCACGTCCATGAAACCGCGGCCATGACGAGAAGAAGCGGACAGGGCACCCAATCACAATCGGATGCTGGTTCACGGCGCCGGATCAGCAGGAGGATCCGGGATCTCCAGGTTCATCAGCGCGGAACTCAGCGACTTGCCATGCGCGTCCAGCGCCAGTGACCGGGTGACCCCGCCACCGAGCGCCCGCGTCATGACGAAGTTCAGGGCGCCGAGCTGCGGCAGTTCGTAGCGCACGATCTCTCCAAGGACGATGCCGTCGAAGCACTCTCGAACCCGCGCCGCGGTGACCTCGCGCTGCAGGCGGGGGTAGTCGCGCCGGTCGTACGCGATCACCGAAATGTTGCAGGTGTCCCCCTTGTCGCCGGCGCGTCCGTGTGCGATGTCTCTCAGCTTCATCAAACCGTCTCGTAGTCGACCCGCCACGCCACTGCGGATCTCGGCAGGAGCGTGGAGCGCATCGCCAGCACCGGCTTCACGGTTGTCGACGCGCCGCCACCGCCGAAGGGTCCGTTGGTATAGAGCGACTCGACTTCACGCGCCACGCGCCACGCCTCCGCCTCGGTCGAAACACGGGCCGCGACGCGAAGCCTGACCTCGTACGGCTCGCCCACCGGCCGGCTCACGCCACCGTGAAGCGCGTCGACTCCAATCAGATCGTAGCGAACGTCGATCGGTACCGGGCCCACCAGGGCGAGGCGTCCGGCGACGATCTCCGCTGCCAGGCGTGCGCGTGCGACGGCACCCGGCCCGCCGTACGATATCTGCCCCTCGCCGATCCACCCGTCGTGCTGCCCGACGGAGACCTTCAGCATCTCGGGCCTCGGGCGTCCATCCGCGCCGGACACGCGAACCCGGTCCACGCCGTCCGCCTCCACGGTCACGCCACTGAAGTCGGCCACGACGTCAGGCGTCACATACGCGGCCGGGTCGTGGACCTCGTAGAGCAGCTGCTCGGTGCACGTGGCGGTGTTCACCAGCCCGCCGGATCCGGACACCTTGGTCACGACGATGCCGCCCTCCGCGGTGATCTCGGCCAGCGGGAACCCGAGGCGTTCGAGGTGCGGGACGTCCTTCACTCCGGGGTCGGCGAAGTAGCCGCCGGTCACCTGCCCTGCGCATTCGAGCAGGTGGCCGGCAAGCGTTGCGAGCCCGACGCGCGGCCAATCGTCGCCGGCCCACCCCAACGCCGTGAGAATCGGTGCCACGAACAACGACGGATCGGCCACCCGCCCGGTGATGACGACGTCGGCGCCTCGATGGAGTGCTTCGACGATGGGATCGGCTCCAAGATACGCATTCGCCGACACCACGGAACCGGGATCGAATGGTTCGTCCAACTCGATGGAGCGATATGGCCCGTTGGCCACCATCGCCGTGACGTCGTCGCCGGTCACGACGGCGATGGTCAGATCCGTCAGACCGGCTCGTCTGGCCACGTCACGCACGCAGCCGGCGGCGGCCTGCGGATTCGCCGCTCCCATGTTGGTGACGAGCGTCACGCCGCGCCCGTGGCACCCCGCGAGCACGGCCTCCATGCGCTGGCGCAGAAGGGGATCGAAGCCGGCCTGCGGATCGCGCGCCTTCGCCTGCTGCGCCAGGGCGATCGTGCGCTCGGCGAGGCACTCGAAGACGAGGTAGTCGAGGTCGCCGCGTTCGACCAGTTCGACGGCGGGCTCGACGCGGTCGTTCGAGTAGCCGGCCCCGCAGCCGATGCGGAGCGGACGGCCGCTCAGGCGGCGCGACTGTCGGTGACGCACGCCTCAA